>JBARSJ010000134.1:0-14307 GCA_049644685.1 Anaerolineales bacterium | reverse complement strand
GGTAAAGGAACCGGATTTTTATATCTAATATCAAGCTGCCAGTGATTGGTTATATTTGCTTATTCTTTTCTGTCCAGCCATAATTCCTTATATTCGCGGTGCCAGTCCTGTTGGTAGAAACGGGCAGCTAAAATCCACCCCACCACCAAAGCAGTCCAGAACAAGGCCTCCCGGTAACCAAGAAGCCAGAGGATTGGTGCAATGCTTATTCCTGTTGCAGCGCTCCCCCGGGCAGCATGTCCGTAGAGAAGAACCAGGCAGATTAAAACAGCCAAAGTGATCAATGCACCAGTGACATTAATGGCTAAAAATGCTCCACCCGCAGTTGCCAGCCCCATCCCTCCCTGGAATTGAGCGAAAATTGGCCAGCAATGGCCAACTACTGATAAAGTCGCAGATAAAATGATTATTGGCAGGGAACACCCTTGGGTCGTAGCAAAATATGCTGGTAAAAAACCTTTGCTGACGTCGAGGAGAAAGACAATCACTCCGGGAAACCAACCTACCTGGCGGATGGTATTCGTTGTTGTAGCGTGTCCAGATCCGGCATCCCTGATATCTATACCAGCCACCAGGCGTGAGATCCATAACGAAAATGGCAGGGAGCCCGCAAGGTAAGCCAGCAAGGGAAAGAACCAACCTGAGGAAAGCATAATTATTATATTTATAGCATTCTTGGGGTTTAAAACAAGATACCAATCGGCGCTAAAAGAATAACCAAACCTCTTCCCACCAAGGCTGTAGCCATGGCAACCACAACAGTCAAAGCAGCAATGATCAGCATGTCCCTGGTATTTAATTCCTTTTTGAGGGCAGCCAGCGTTGCTAAACAGGGAATATAAAACACAACAAATATCGTAAAGGTGATCATTTGCTCTGGACTTAAGGCTTGAGAGATATCAGTAACATTTAAAGCCTGCCGGAGCATAATCATTGACAACTCTTTTCTCAGCACCCCAAATATCAGCGGTACACCCACTGCGGAAGGCAAGCCCAATATCCAGGTAAAAGGGCGGGCAATCAGGTTTAGAATACCCGCAAAATTATACCGGTTCGCCAGCTCAAGAAAGATGCTGCCCGCAATCAGTATCGGCCAGGCTTCTATCACAAATTCCTTGGCTCTAAACCAGGTCTTGTGAAGCATTGTTCTTAATGTCGGCATTCGATAGGGAGGAACTTCCAGGATTAAACCCGGGGATTTTTTAAGTATGCGCCAGGATAGAATTCTCCCTGTCAGCGCGATTACGATGATGTTAAAAATATAGATCAACAGGGCTATTTTTGACCCCAGGTAAAATGCGACCAATCCAAATATCACGGCAATTCTTGCAGCGCAGGGAACCATGACAGATAAGGTTGCGGCAAGAAAACGATCCCTCCTGTCTTCCAGAGTCCTGGTAGCCATGACTGCAGGCACATTGCACCCGTAACCAAGGATAAAGGGAACAATAGCTTTGCCGTGCAAACCCATCCGCTGCATTAATGAATCCATCAAGAATGCCAACCTCGGCAAGTATCCAATATCCTCCAAAAATCCCATTCCCAACAAAAATGGCATTAAATACGGCAGTACGATGGCTACTCCCCCAGCGATTCCCTGTAAGATGCCGGTAAGAATATCTATTAGGAACGATCCCAAGCCGGTAAATCCGCTCAGGTTGGCTATCAAGCCATCAAACAGTGAAATCAATGGACCTTCAATCGCTGAACCGGTCAGATAAACAGCCTGGAAGAAAGCCCATAAGATACCGAGCAAAATCAGGTATCCCCAAAAAGGATGAAGCAGGATATCATCAGCCCGTGTTTGCCAGGTGATGCGCTCTTCCCCCCTAGTCATCACTTGCCTGGTCAAGTCTTGCGCCAGGACATGGCGCTCCTCAGAAAAAACCCAACCGGGAGTTTTCCCCTGCTGTTCAGTGACCTGCTGGATGTATATTTCTACATCTTTTTTCAATTCCAGGTATTCAGATTCGGAATCATTGAGCAATTCACTCCCATCTTCCAGGAGGCGGATAGCCAATGCTTCCCGATCCCAATCCAGGTTCAAATCCTGGAGATTTTTGCTCAACTCCAGAATAATCCCCTCCACTTGTTGGTTTTTGTAGGGAATTCTTTTGCTAACTTTGCCGTTACTGCCTGCATCCAAAACTGTGGTAAACAGCTGTTTAATTCCCCTTCCCTTACTGGCAATAAGCGGTAAAACAGGCACTCCCAGGATTTGCTGCAGGTGAGGTCCATCAATTGTTATCCCCATCCGGGCAGCTTCATCCATCATATTCATACCCACTACCAGTGGCTTGCCCAGCTCTAATAATTCAAGAGTGAGATCCAACCCCTGCACGAGATGTGATGCATCAACCAGGTTCAATATGACATCAACATGATTGGAAGATAAATAGCGAATAACTTCCTTTTCAGCCAAATTGGACGCGGTTAACGAATAAGTCCCCGGCAAATCAACCAGATCAATTGTTTCCCCAATTACCTTAACGCTGCTTTCGGTAAAAGTGACTGTAGTACCGGGAAAATTACCAGTATCCGCTTTATAGCCTGCAACTTGATTAAAAAGGGTACTTTTGCCGCAATTCGGCTGCCCGATTAATGCTACTCGCATGCTTTTACCTCGATCTTTCCTGCCACACCCCGCCCTAACGCAACGGTCCTGCCACTGGCTTCCACCAAGAGAGGTCCGTTAAATGGCGCCCTTTTGATTACAGTGATGCGATCGCCAGGCATTAATCCCAACTGCCTGAGTTTTGAAGAAATTCTCCTCCCCCCTTTAAAACTAACAATTTCGACTTGAATGTTGTCATCGATGTTTAATAAATTCATTTGATTCCTGTGTGATTAAATATGAATTCCCGAATTTTTCGCTTATTTATTCTACTATTGGTTGAACATACACTTTCTCGGCTAATTCTCGAGAAAGGACCAAATGTTCTCCCCGAATGAGGATCAGCATGGATGTGTCATCCACTGCCATAACCAGCACTTCTTCACCTGGTTTTACTTCATTTTTCAACAAATACCCGGTCTCTACTTTTTCACCGTTTAAATGAGTGATTTTCGCCTCATCCCCGGGAGACAATCCTAACAAGGGAATCTCCTGATTATATTCTGGAGCGGTTTTTGACCAGGGAATGGGCTCACCGCGAGGATTAACCTGGGGTTGTCCCAGGAACTTTTCCATTCGATCCGCCAAGTCATCCTGGGTATAATGCTCCAGTTGACAGGCAATTTTATGCGCTTCTTCAAAATCAAAATCCAGTTTTCCAACCAGGAAAACCTCCCATAAGCGATGCTTCCTGAGAATATCCCGGGCTAATTCTTCTCCCTTTTCTGTGAGATTCACGCCGGAATACGGCACATAATTTAACAGGTGCTCTTTTTCTAATTTCCGGCACATTTCGTTGATCGAAGCAGGCGTTAAACCCATTTCTTCCACCAGCAGCGGCACCGGCACAGGACTTTCCTGCTCACGCATCCGGTAGATGGTTAGCAGATACATCTGAACGCTTTCGCTTTGATATTGACTTGAGAGCACCATTTTATGGCATACCTTAACTTATTCCCGGTTAAATGTTCAGGCTTGCCTAATCTTACCACGTTTTTATGATTGTGGGTATTTTATTAGATAAAGAGAGGGTGAAGGTAGAAATAAAAAAAGCCCGGAATGTGTTTTCCGGGCTCTGGATACCATTAATCCCTTAGTTATTGTCCACTGAAATTCATCAGAATCAGGTTTTTCTGGCAGTCATCAAAGGTCGTTAAGTAGATTTTCTCCGACAGGGGATCTCCGTCCAGACTGAACAGCTGAATCCAGGCTGTTGATTCGGAGTCGACAGGGGAGAAAGCGAGAGTTAGTTCATACCCTCCGGGCCCATAAGCAAGATCGACCTCGGAATCAGCCAAGGGCATAGTCATCTCTTCCACAATTGGCTTCCCAGCTAATTCTCCTCCGGCTTTGATCAGGATATCTAACTGGACCTGTCCCCCGCTGCTGAATATCTGCCCTGCTACCCCCAGCCAATTGCAGCCCAACTCAGGATGAGTAAAATTGCTTAAGTAATAGGGGTTCATCAATTGCAGCTGATAAGGCACAGCTGTCGGGGTAAATGTCGGTTGAGGCGTAAATGTAGCCGTGGGAACTGCCGTTCCTGTAGGAGTTGAGGTGGAAATCGGTACCGTTGTGTTCTCCGGTGTGGGTGACGCTGGATCAGCAGCCGTTGGTTCTGGCGTCTCGCTCGTAACTTGAGTGGAAAATGGCGTTGCGCTCGGGGGAACATCGGTTGAGATCGCCTCTGGGGTTGCTGAGGGCAGATCCGTACTCGGAGTCCCAGCCTCACTGGTTAAAATCAGGCGAGGAATATCTGTAATAATGGGTGTCCCAATTGTGATAGTTGAATCCATAGGAGGTAAGGTAGGAATTGCACCACAGGAGGACAGCAGTACTGTGATGAACAGGAGCAGCAGAAGCTTTCGGATTGATTTCATAATTATCTCTCTTTGATAAACATTATCAATAATCAGATCCAGCTAATGGATCTGAAATTATGGCCTTCACCTTGGCATTGTGCAAGTTCCTTGCCAATTCAGATATCGAAGCCCCCCCACTCCCCCATCTAGGATTGACTAGTTTCCCTTATCAATGCTACAATCCATTCGATCTTTGTTCACCTGGATATTTGGAGTTTTTGATGTCCCCACAATCAACAATAGAAGCAGTGGCAGCCAAGAGGAAAGCTCAATTTCGGGATCTGATCTCTGAAAATACAGCTTATCCGCTGGCAACCATAACCTATCACGGTCCCAACCCGCAAATGGCTACAAAGATCATAGTTGGTATCCTGACATCCAAAGAGACAGCGCCGATTTTCAAGGAATGGCATGGAGAGGATGTAGCAGAGGATGTCCATGCTGCCAGGGAAGTTGCTCGATTTATCCAGGAGCATGAGGTTGCCCGGGTTTTAACCAGCGAATGGGTGCTCTCCTGCCCTCATCAAGAAGGGATTGATTTCCCCGAGGGAGAAGATTGCCCCCATTGTCCAGATTGGTATTAAAATGTTTATCAACAAGTCGTGACTGGGAATCATTTATTATGAAAAAAATAATTAATCCTGTCAAAGGAACTCGAGATTTTTATCCCCAGGATAAATCCGTTAACTCGTGGTTGTACCAAAATATCCGTGAAGTATCAGAGTCGTTTGGTTACCAGGAATTTGATGGCCCATTTCTGGAATCCATAGATCTTTACGCGGCAAAATCAGGAGAAGAGTTGGTAAAAGAGCAGTCATTTGTTTTTCCGGATAAAAGCGGCAATCTGATTGCCTTAAGGCCGGAATTAACCCCATCTCTGGTGCGGATGATTGCCCAACAACAACAGCAGCTTTATTATCCGCTCCGCTGGTGGTCCTTTGGCCCATTCTGGCGATATGAAAGCCCTCAAAAAGGCAGGGGGCGTGAGTTCTTTCAATGGAACGCTGACCTGATCGGCGTGGACAGTCCAGAAGCCGACGCAGAAATGGCAGCCCTGATGGCTGAATTCTTCAAGAAAATCGGTCTATCCTCCGACCAGGTAAAGGTTTTTGTAAACAACAGACGCCTGATGGAAGAAGAGCTTTCTAAATTAAATATATCCCCTGACAAACAAGGTAAAGTCTTTCGGTTGATTGACCGCAGAGATAAACTCAGCGATAAAGAATGGGGTGCTTATGCCCTTGAGATCGGACTCAAAACCAAACAATTCGATGGTATTAAAACACTGATTAACTCAGAAAACTTGTGGAAAGAGTCCCAGGAGTTGGTCCAGTTCTTCGCAGCAGTGGATGCTCTGGGTGTAAAGGACTATGTTGAATATTCTCCCCGAATCATTCGGGGACTGGATTATTACACCGGTACAGTCTTTGAAGCTCTGGCTATATCAACAGATGTCAGGCGCTCAATTTCAGGGGGTGGGCGTTATGACAACTTGTTAGCGGATGTTGGCGGGGATTCACTTCCCGGGGTAGGTTTTGCGATGGGTGATATGGTGCTCAATGTAATTCTGGAAGAACTGGGCTTGCTTCCGGAAAATCGCAGCAGCTCTCCAGCAAAGGTTATGGTCACCGTATTTGACGAAGAATCTCTAATGGCTTCCTACCAGCTCAGCGCTGAGCTCAGGCAGGAAAATATAAAGGTATACTCCTACCCTACTGCGGACAAGTTGGGAAAACAATTCCGTCATGCAGACAGGATCGGCGCCATAATAGCTGTTATCCTGGGCCCGGATGAAATTGCCAACCAGCAAGTCGCCATCAAAGATTTACAAACCCGGGAACAGATAACGGTCTCACGGGTGGAAGCTGCCGCCGTGATCCGGGGTATCCTTGATACCGACTCCGGCGCATGATATAATTAACTTTTGTATGGCGAGCGTAGCTCAGTCGGTAGAGTGCTGCACTGTGGATGCAGTTGTCGCGGGTTCAAGTCCCGTCGCTCGCCCCAAAAAAACCGGTCGTGAGACCGGTTTTTATTTTAACTCCAGGGATGCTCATGACTCGTGAATACTTCTGGGATCAGGACTCCAACTCCTGAAATAAATCACGTTTCGTCATCGAGGCAGTCATAAAGCGCCAAATCATTTTTCCCCTGTTGAGCCAGTTGATCCGGGCACCGTTTTGCCTGTTTTTCAGGACTTGTCCTGCCAGGTATGGTGTCACTGTCTCCACTTTGTCAGCCAAGATATTAAAGATCCATTTCGCCTTCTCCCATTCCTCTGGATCCCGGTCTTCATACTGGTCCAGAATAAAATCTGTTATAACCATCCCGGGGCTTATTGCGCCTACGATCACACCGGTATCCTTTACCTCTTCTGCTAAACTGTTTGTCAAATAATGCAAACCAGATTTGGATGTGCCGTAAAGGGTTAATCCCTCCACACGTCTTCCATCACTGCCCAATCCTTCCATGTTGTAAAAAGCCCCACTCCTCTGAGCCAGAAAACCAGCCAGGGCAACCCGGGCACCAAACATAGCCCCGATAATATTTGTGTTTATTAACTCCGTAATTTGGTTTTCGGTCAGCTTCCAGAAATTAGTCTGGGGGTGACCAATACCCGCATTGTTGACCCAGATATCCACTTTCCCGAAATGATGCGAGGTCACCTTCCAAAGGTTCTCCACCTGAGAATAAACCCGCATATCACAAGGGACACCCAGCATATGCTCAGCTGGATATCGTTCTGACAGGTTCTGTACTGCTTTATTTACGCTTTCCTGAGACCGGCCGCTGATTACTACTTGCTGACCTAATTTCAAGAAATTTTCCGCCAAGCCAAACCCAATTCCGCGCGTGCTTCCGGTAATAATTATTGTCTTCAAATATCACCTCATTTCTATTTAAATTTACTAAAATTGTACCTTATTGACAGTCAAATTATAGACTCTTAGTGTTTGGCAAGCGTAGTTCAGTCAGCAGATTGCTGCCCTGTTGGTGCAGCTGCCTCGAGATCTAGTCCCGTCTCTCTCCCAGATGGGGCTGTCCCATAAGTAATTGGCTGAGCCCGTTGTTCTCATTGCGATCCATCCTTTTGTCATCCTGAACCCTTATATTTTTCCAGGACGGGCTCCGTGAAGGATTCATGCTGAGATCAGGCTCCAATTCAATCCAATTTGGCAAAATCAGCTGGCGTTGCCTTATGTTCGTTTGATTGATTCCTAGCGATGCTCGGAATGACAAAAGGAGAGTCTGTCATCCTGAGCTTGCGAAGGATCCATACTTAGATCAGGCTCCAATTCAATCAAATTTGGCAAAATCAGGTGGCGTTGCCCTATGTTCGTTTGATGGATTCCTCGCGATGCTCGGAATTACAAAAGATGGAAATTCCTAGGAGAAATAATCTTCTTCATCTTACCAATATTCTGCAAAATCCTCCCATTTTGGATTAAGTGATTCGATTATTTGGATCTTTTTACGTCTTCTCCACCCTTTGATTTCCTTTTCGCGTGCCAGGGCGTCGCTAACATACCTGGTTTCTTCGTAGTAAACAAGTCTGGTGATATTGTATCTTCTTGTAAACCCGGGTTGTTTTTTACTCTTGTGTGCTAATACTCGAAGAAAAATATTGTTAGTGACACCTGTATATAGAGTGCCTCCAGGACTGGTCATTATATAGATATAGTAAGTTTTCATGAAGTACCCCCTTGATACTGTTAATTATACAATTGCCCAATCGGATTAGCCATTCTTCCCCCCTCGTGTCATCCTGAGCTTGCGAAGGATCCATGCAGAGATCAGGCTCCAATTCAATCAAATTTGGCAAAATCAGGTGTCGTTGCCCCATGTTCGTTTGATGGATTCCTCGCGGTGCTCGGAATGACAAAAGGAGGGTTTGTCATCCTGAGCCCTTCGACACTTCCTTCGGTCGCAGGATGGGCTTGCGAAGGATCCATACTTAGATCAGACCAAATGTAACCGGAATCTGCAAGGCTTGGCGGCTTCTTTTTTGAGGTCTTGATGGATTCCTCGTTCCCTCCATTAATCCATGCTTCATTAAAATAATTTACTTGACGTCGCTTAGATATTCATCTATAATACAACTGGTCAGACCTCTTACCTGTTAGGAGTTTTTAATGATCTCTTCTACTCTCCTCAGACCCGCAGAATTTGTTGAATCCCATTTGCTAAATGCCATCCTCGATGGCACCTATCCCATCCACAGCACCCTGCCCAATGAGCGTGACCTCGCCGACCAGCTCGGTGTCACCCGGCCCACCCTGCGGGAAGCACTGCAGCGCCTCTCCCGGGATGGTTGGCTGGATATTCAGCAGGGAAAATCCACCCGCGTCAGGGATTATTGGCAGGAAGGCAGCTTGGCGACTTTAAACGCCCTTGCCTCTTCGCCGCACCACCAATCTCCGGATTTTGTGGCTTACCTGCTGGAAATCCGGCTGCTCTTGGCGCCCACCTACACCCGGCAGGCCCTGCAGCATGCCAGCCCGCAGATTGCCGCTCTCTTAGGCCGCGCTGAGGAACTTGGACAGGACCCGGTCTCTTACGCAATTTTTGATTGGGAACTGCACCATGCCCTCACTCAATTCGCAACAAATCCCATCTTCCAGCTGCTGCTTAATGGTTTCAAGGATATCTATGCCCAGGTGGGAAAGACCTATTTTTCTTTCGAGGAATGCCGTTCGGAATCCCGAAAATTCTACCAAGGTTTATTAATTTGCGCCAAATCCGAAGATCTTGACTCCTCTGAAGCTCTTCTTCGTGAAACCATGCGGATCAGCCTCGATTTATGGCTGCGTTTAGGAGGATAGTGATGAAACGCTGGAATGGTTGGGGAAATATCGCAACAAATTACCCACTGCCAGATACAGCCTTAGAATTTTTACAGGCAAAGCTTGGACCGCTGACAGCTCTTCAAGATTCCAGCCTGGACTCTATACTTTCTTCAGTCCCGGAATCCAAACTACCTTTTCACCCTCTAATTGACACAAAACCGGAAACCAGATTACGCCACTCCCGGGGCCAAAGTCTGCCGGATTGGGTGGCGCTGAATCACGGCCGGGTGGAGATTTTTCCGGATGGGATTGCTTTTCCTCAAAGAACAGACGATGTGCCCGAATTGCTTAAGTTCGCTCGGGTGCACGGTGCCCGGGTAATCCCCTACGGAGGCGGCACCAGTGTAGTCGGACATATCAATCCATTCTCGGATGGACATCCCCTATTAACTCTCTCAATGGAAAAACTGAATCAGCTGAAAAAGTTGGATGATGTCAGCAACCTTGCTGATTTTGAAGCCGGGGTTACCGGTCCTGAACTGGAAGCCCAGCTGCAGAAAAATGGCTATACTCTCGGGCATTATCCCCAATCATTTGAATATTCCACTCTGGGCGGCTGGATTGCCAGCCGGTCTTCCGGACAGCAGTCCTATTATTACGGCCGGATCGAAGACCAATTTGTCGGGGGGCAAATAGAAACTCCCCAAGGTCGTTTGGACCTCCCTGTTTTTCCAGCATCAGCAGCCGGACCTGATTTACGCGAGATAATTCTCGGTTCAGAAGGCCGGGTAGGCATCATCACCAGGGCTCAGATCCGGGTCAAACCACTCCCGGAAAGGGAAGGATTTTACGGAGTGTTTTTCCCCTCCTGGGAACAGGGTTCAGCTGCAGTGCGATCTATCACTCAAAATAATATCCCTGTTTCCATGCTGCGCCTCAGCAATCCGATTGAAACAGAAACTACCCTGATCCTTTCCGGCAAATCCTGGATAGATCTGGCGGACCGCGGCTTGCGTCTGCTGGGTCATGGTAATGAGCGCTGCTTATTTCTCTTTGGAGTAACCGGCTCCTCAGCCCAAACGAAACTAGCCCGTCAGGCAGTGGTCAGAATCTGCCGGTCATATAAAGGCCTTTTTGTGGGTGCAATTGTGGGACATACCTGGGAGAAAAGCCGTTTCCTTACACCCTATTTGCGCAATACCCTCTGGGAGAAAGGGGTGGCCATAGATACCCTGGAGACCGCCCTGCCCTGGTCCCAAGTCAAGGCTGCCTCAGAAGCCATTCCCGGGGCGATTGTTGAAGCCGCCCGGCAATCTGGCGAACAGGTACTGGTGATGACTCACCTCTCACATATTTATCCTGACGGCGCTAGCATTTATACAACCTATCTCTTCCGCCGAACAGTGGATCCGGATGAACTCCTGGAACGCTGGATCGCCATGAAAGGGGCAGCTAGCTGTGAAATCCAGAAATATGGAGGGACCATCAGCCATCAGCATGGAGTGGGCACAGACCACAAAATTTATTTGCCGGCAGAAAAAGGCCTTCTGGGTATGGAAGCAATCCGGACTTTAACCAAAACATTCGACCCGGAGGGTATGTTAAACCCCGGAAAATTATTTGACTAGCAAAATTGGAATTTATTTAATTTATCCAAAGTAATAAGGAAAACATGATGATCTGGAATGAAGGTTGGCGTAACCGTGCCTGGGATAACATTAATCAAGAATGGGACCTGATCATCATTGGAGGGGGCATCACAGGCGCGGGAGTGCTCAGACAGGCAGTAGATGGGGGTTTCAAAGCTTTACTGGTAGAAGCCCATGATTTTGGATCAGGCACTTCCAGCCGTTCATCCAAA
This sequence comes from Anaerolineales bacterium, assembly GCA_049644685.1. Classification (GTDB taxonomy): domain Bacteria; phylum Chloroflexota; class Anaerolineae; order Anaerolineales; family UBA11858; genus B10-G9. The sequence goes on along the minus strand of JBARSJ010000134.1, from coordinate 3,183 downwards.
CTGGTTCACGGAGGTCTCCGCTACCTGAAAACTGCTCAGCTAATGACGACCTTTGAATCAATCCGCGAAAGAGAGTACCTGTTGGAGCAGGGACGGGGGCTGGTAACGCCGCTTGGATTCCTCTATGCCAGTCTGCAGGGGGATCATATGCCAGGTTGGATATTTGGTTTGGGGTTATGTGCCTATGATCTGCTGGCCCGCCAATGGCAGCACAGGTCCTATGATGCTTTAGATATGAGGGAATTATGTCCGCCGCTAAGTACGCCTGCTTTACGTGGCGGTTATCGATTTTTTGACGCTCAGACAGATGATGCCCGTTTGGTGCTGCGGATTTTACGAGATTCAGTTGAATTAGGCGGTATGGCGCTGAACTACACCAGGGCTGCAGATTTGCTCCGCACCAGGGAAGGCAGGGTAACGGGAGTTTTGCTGCAGGACACTTCCGGAAATTCCCAGCGCACAGCTGAGGTTAAAGCCAGCGTGGTGATCAATGCCACCGGCGTTTGGGTGGATGAGCTGCGCCAAAAAATTGACCGTCCAGGCAGGATGAGACCACTTCGAGGAAGCCATCTGATAATCTCACACTCCCGCCTTCCGATTACAAGATCAATCACATTTCTTCATCCCCAGGACGGACGTCCGGTTTTTGCTCTTCCCTGGGAGGGCGTCACCTTGTTCGGCACCACGGATCTCGACCATGATGGAGGACTAATAACAGATCCAGCAATCAGCTCAGTAGAATTTGATTATATGTTATCAGCCCTGCAGCAAGTATTCCCGTCTCAAGAGTTGACCCCGCAGGATGTAATCTCCACTTTTTCTGGACTCCGTCCGGTGGTAAATACAGGCAAGGAGGATCCATCCAAGGAATCACGAGAGTATGCGGTCTGGGATGAAAATGGATTAATTACAGTGGCAGGCGGCAAACTCACTACCTTCCGGTTAATGGCCCGCGATACACTCAAAAAGGCTGGAAGATATCTAAATACTTCCCGTTTTGATCACCAAACACCTGCTTTAAAAGCCCAGCCTGAGGAAATTCAATCCCTGCCGCTATCTGAATTTTATAATCCCTCTCAGCGTCTGCGCCTCTTAGGACGATACAGCTCCCAGATGCTGACTAAATTTGCCCAGGCAGGATCAGCCGACCATAAACCAATTCCGGGAACGCCATATACCTGGGCAGAGCTGAAACAGATCGCCAGCTGCGAGGGGGTCGTTCATCTGGATGATTTGCTGCTCCGGCGGCTCAGGCTTGGCCTGCTGGTACCTCGCGGCGGAGAGGATCTTTTGGAACGTATCGGAGACACCATCAGACCGGAATTAGGCTGGTCTGATTCCCGCTGGGAAGAAGAAGTCTCCACTTATACCCAGTTAATTCAAACAGCATATCAACCGCACTGATCATTGGTATACTATCTTTGTGATCCTGAATATTTCTTCAAAGCTGCCCCTAAAAATCAAATGAAGGGTAATCGGCAAAGGAATAAATCATGTCAGAAAATTTACTGGCTATTGATAACGGAACTCAAAGTGTGCGCGCCCTGCTTTTTGATCCGAGCGGCAACTTACTCTACAAGCAGCAAATTCATATTGAACCCTATTATTCAACCTCCCCTGGTTTGGCGGAGCAGGATCCGGAAGTGTTCTGGGGTGCTGTTTGTGCCGCCTGCCAGGGTTTATGGGCTCAGGGAGCGGACAAGTCCAGCATTGCCGCCGTTTCTGTGACCACCCAGCGTTCCACAGTCCTGAACCTTGATGAAAATGGATCCCCTCTACGTCCCGCCATTGTCTGGCTTGATCAACGCCGGACGGAAGGCCTCAAACCGGTTGGCGGATTGTGGGGTGCGGCGTTTAAGATTGCCGGCGCTTCAGAGACAGTAGCCTATTTGCAAGCCGAAGCAGAAGCCAACTGGATCAGCACCCAGCAACCCGAAATTTGGAAGGCCACTCACAAATACCTGTTTCTCTCCGGTTTCCTGACCCACCGTTTGACCGGTCAATTTGTAGATTCTGTCGCCTGTCAAGTAGGATACGTGCCCTTTGATTATAAAAATCAAACCTGGTGCAAAAAATGGGATTGGAAATGGCAGGCTGTCCCTTTGGACCCAGCCCTGCTGCCGGTTCTTGTCCCGGCAGGAGGGGTTTTGGGAGAGATCACCAGTGAGGCTGCTAAAGCCACCGGTCTTCCACAGGGACTTACGGTGATCGCAGCCGCGGCAGATAAAGCCACCGAGGTGCTTGGCGCAGGCTGCCTGGAACCTCATCTCGGCTGCCTGAGCTACGGTTCAGCAGCCACGCTTAACACAACCCATGAAAAATATATAGAAATTATTCCCTTAATACCACCCTACCCTTCAGCCATGCCGGGTGCCTACAACCTTGAAATTCAGATTTACCGCGGGTATTGGATGGTGTCCTGGTTCAAACAGGAATTTGGACTGCGTGAGCAAAAACTGGCAGATGAGCAAGGTATCCAGGCTGAAGATTTGTTTGATGAATTGGTCCATTCTGTGCCGCCGGGGTCAGACGGTTTAGTGCTCCAACCCTACTGGTCACCGGGGCTGCGTTTCCCGGGACCAGAAGCACGCGGCTCGATGATCGGATTCAGCGATGTGCACACCCGGGCTCATATCTACCGGGCTATCCTGGAAGGTCTGGCCTATGCCCTGCGCGAAGCCTCCGAAAAAACAAATAAACGCAGTGGCGTTCCCATCACAGAACTGCGTGTCGCTGGCGGCGGCAGCCAAAGCGACGCTGCCCTGCAGTTGACCTCGGATATCTTCGGCCTGCCAGTCTCCCGGCCGCATCTGTACGAAGCCTCGGGGCTGGGCGCCGCGATTGATGCCGCTGTCGGTTCGGGAGTTCACACCGATTTCAACAGCGCTGTGGGGACGATGACCCGTCCGGGCGAAACCTTTATGCCAAATGCCCAGACCCATGCCCGGTACAATGAGTTGTACCATGAGGTTTACAAAAAAATGTACAAACAGCTCCGGCCTTTATATAAAGCGATGCACAAAGGATGAGCGGTTCAGCCCGGTGTCATATTGAAGCTTTTTTCGATAAAATTCCCCTCAAGAGTCCCTTAATGATTGACAAAGTTTCTCCCCCATAGTACACTATTTGCCGACCTGGCGAGGTAGCTCAGTGGTAGAGCAGGGGACTCATAAGCCCTTGGTC
>JBARSJ010000133.1:0-1711 GCA_049644685.1 Anaerolineales bacterium | reverse complement strand
AGGTCTTCCAGCAGCTCCCGCATCTTCTTCAAGCCGATATCCAGCTCACTTTCCGTATGGAGCAGGTCATAATCTGAGACTTCCAGCGTGTTAATCTCAATCTTGGGGATAGCCAGGTTGAATATCTTCTCTTTCTCTGTGTTTAACAGCAGATCCCCCTCGGGTATAAGCGCCTCCAAGTCTTCCCGGGAATTCCGGCAGCGAACCAAGGCAAAAGAGAGAAAAACCTTGTTCAATTTTTCTCCCACACCCTCCTGAAGCTCTGTCAAGCGCCGCATGATCTCAATAAACCGCCGCATGATCTCCTCGAGCTTATCCTTAAGAAGTTTATGGCCGCGTTCGGCCAGCACCAGGCGTTTGCGCAGACGCAACAGCTCCATACGGTTGGGATTAACGTTGAGTCTCATTTTTCCTCATCCCTCGGGGTAATATTTCTCCAAAAATTCCGGCCGGATGCGCTTGAGTTCCGCCTGCGGCAGCATGCCCAGCAGCTTCCAGCCCAGATCCAGGGTATCCAGGATGGAGCGGGCTTCATGCTCTCCCTGTTTAACAAACTCCTGTTCATAACGGTCGGCAAAGCTCAGAAACTCCCGGTCCAGTTCGGACAGGGCTGCTTCTCCCAGGATCAGGGCTAATTCCCGAGCTTCTTTACCCCGGGCATAACAGGCAAAAAGCTGGTTAAGCACATCGGCGTGATCCTCTCGGGTCTTACCCGCACCGATTCCCTTGTCCTTCAGCCGGGACAAACTGGGCAGCACATCAATGGGAGGATAGATCCCCTTGCGGTGCAGCTCCCGGCTGAGTATGATCTGCCCCTCTGTGATATAGCCGGTCAGATCGGCAATGGGATGGGTCTTATCATCCTCCGGCATGGTCAGAATAGGAATAAAGGTGATGGAACCTTTCTTTCCCTTGATCCGTCCCGCTCTCTCGTACATGGAAGCCAGATCAGTATAAAGATATCCGGGATATCCCCTGCGGCCCGGCACCTCTTTCCGGGCAGCGGAAATCTCCCGCAAAGCCTCGGCATAAAAAGTATAATCCACCAGGATCACCAGCACATGCATATCCAGATCAAAAGCCAGGTACTCGGCGCAGGTCAGTGCCAGGCGGGGAGTGGCCAGACGTTCAATGGGCGGTTCATTGGCAAGATTAAGAAAAAGCACCGCCCGTTCCAATGCTCCGGTATTGCGGAAATCCTCAATAAAAAAATTGGTTTCTTCAAATGTGATCCCCATAGCACCAAAGACCACAGCGAAATTTTCCGCTTTTCCCATGACCGCTGCCTGGCGGGCAATCTGGGCGGCTATTCTCGGATGGGGCAGTCCGCTTCCCGAAAAAATCGGCAGCTTCTGCCCTCTAACCAGGGGATTCATGCCATCGATAGAAGAAATCCCCGTCTGGATAAACTCCGAAGGATAATCCCGAGCCTGGGGATTGATAGGACTGCCATTGATATCCACTCTTTTTTTAGCAATGATCTGAGGTCCTTTGTCTTTGGGATTCCCGGATCCGTCAAAGATCCGGCCCACAATCTCCTCTGATACTCCCAGCTCCTGGGAACGTCCCAGAAATCTGACCTTGGAGCGGTTCACATCCAGCCCGGTAGTGCCTTCAAAAACCTGAACAACCGCTCTCTCGATGGAGATATCCAGAACCGTACCCCGGCGAAGGTGCCCTTCGGAATCTTCGATCTCCACCAGTTCCCCAT
>JBARSJ010000132.1:0-7773 GCA_049644685.1 Anaerolineales bacterium | reverse complement strand
GGGATGCCCTTAGATCTGTTCTTGACGAGGATATTCACACGACAGTTCACATTACAATCAAACCAGAAATTACTGCCAAACTCCCTCAAATGGTGGCAAATTTGAAGGAATTTGGAGCAAATGCAATATCTATCTCAGTCAGCTCACCATCCAACCCGCTGCTCACCCAAGCCCTATCGAAAACTCAGACTCTGATCGCTGAGGCAGGGATACCGCTGAAATGGGATATTCCAGTCCCGTATTCAGAGCACAACCCCATTTCAATAGAACTGGAAACAACCGAAGAACTGCTATCAGGGACCGGCAAAGCCTGGTTCTATGTTGAGCCGGACGGGGATGTTCTTCCCGCACAGGGTATCAACCAGGTCCTCGGTAATCTTCTGGATGATAATTGGGAAGGGATCTGGCATCAGAATCCGGAAGAATGAAGTAAGAGGAAATATGCCCTTATCAATCCAAGATCGGCAAAATCGTTTCCTGATACAAGCGCAATGGACCAGAGCATTGCGCTTGTATTTTTTTGAATTACTTAATATTCAGCAGATGGGAAAAATCCTCGATATAGGCTGCGGAACAGGAGCGCTTTTACCAGATCTTCAGTCACTCTCCCCGGCAGATATATTCGGATCAGATATTCTCGAAGAGCACTTGCTGGTTGCCCAGCAGACCTGTCCGGAGTGTAATTTAAACAGCGCTGATGTCCATCATCTTCCCTATCTCGACAATGTGTACGATATGGTACTGTCCCATTACTTTCTAATGTGGGTAGGAAATCCAGCAAAAGCGCTGGAAGAAATGATCCGGATAACCAAACCCGGAGGATATATCGTCGCTTTTGCTGAACCAGATTATGGCGGAAGAATCGACTTTCCAGCTGAATTTATTAATATGAGGGAGTATCAAATTTCGGGATTATTGAAAGCTGGAGCCGACCCAAAAATGGGAAGAAAATTGCAGAGCTTATTCCTCGAATCGGGACTAACTGATATTCAGACCGGCGTCTATGAAGGCCAATGGGTACAAAAGCCTTCAGAGGAAGAGATCGAGTCAGAATGGCAGGTGCTTGAAGAAGATTTGACAGGATTTCTTTCTCCTGTCGAACTGAATGCACTCAAAAAACAAGAACAGGCTGCCTGGGATAATGGATCCCGATTAATTTATGTGCCAACCTTCTATTCCTGGGGTAAAGTTCTGAAATAGCTAATAACTGCCTTCCAATCGTTGTTTTTCCATCTACTTGTCCTTGTCTACCCAACCGGGCTGTCCCAAAAGTAATTATCACAACCCGTTGGTCTCTTCGCGATCCATCATTTTGTCATCCTGAACGTAGTGAAGGATCCATACTGAGATCAGAATCTACTATTACCTTAGCTTGTGACAATCGGTTTCGGTTATTTCTGCTTATAATGGATTCCTCGTTGCACTCGGAATGACAAATCTATAGTGGGCCGACTTTTGGGACAGCTCCGTTTTTAAAGAGTATAATAACCCCAATATTTAAACCTGAAGACCATATAACGAGTTCACCTCACGGATAGCTATGCGCAATCCCCTAACCTCTAGATTCGAAACAGCTTTAGATTTCGCATTTCAACTTCATAAAAACCAATATCGGAAAGGATCTAATATTCCATATATTTCTCACCTGCTGGCGGTGACTGCGATTGTGATTGAAAATGGCGGATCTGAAAATCAGGCAATTGCCGCTTTGCTGCACGATGCGGTTGAAGACCAGGGCGGTTATGCTACTCTTCAGAAAATTAAAGAGATGTTTGGCAGTGAAGTCGCTGAGATTGTTGAGGGATGCACAGATGCTTTCATAGATCCGAAACCTGAGTGGGAAGGGAGAAAAAAGGCTTATCTTGAGAAGCTCAAGCAATCTTCAGATTCCATTCTATTGGTGTCCCTGGCAGACAAAGTCCATAACGCCCGCTCCCTCTTGCATGATTTACAATCTGAAGAAAAAAATGTCTGGAAAAAATTTAACGGCGGGGAAGAAGGAACTTTGTGGTACTACCAATCCCTGGTTGAGATATTGAACTCAAGCCCCTACCCTTATCTGACTTCGGAATTAAGCCAGGTGGTCAAAAAGATCGTAAAATTATCCGATTAATTGGAGAACAGCAGACTATGTCCAATAAATTAACCCTGGCTGAATACCAAACACTTGCAAACAGGTCTGCCGGCGCTGGGGGAGACGGGGAAAAAAGGTTGGTTGTATCTGCTCTAGGCTTGGCAGGTGAAGCCGGGGAATTTGCCAATCTGGTGAAAAAAATGACTGCCCATGGACACCCATTTGATGAAAAGGCTCTAAAGGATGAACTGGGCGATGTGTTATGGTATCTGGCTGAAGCAGCAACATCCGCTGGTTTGAACCTGGGAGAAATTGCCAATCAAAACGTTCAGAAATTGATCAAGAGATACCCTGACGGATTCAGCAAAGAAAACAGCCTCAACCGGGCTGAATAAAAAATAAAAAAAAGCCACAGGATTAACCTGCGGCTTGATAAAAAAAATCTGATTAATAATTACCTGGCATATTGGAATTTTATATATCCAATAGCCTGCTCAACTGTAATAAATAATTCAGAGTTTGTTCTGTTTGCACCAGGTGAAGAATACAGCCCATTTCTTAGTTCAAAATCAGGGGGAAAATCTACCCGTGATAATCCATTCTGGGCATCGACTATTACCCTCACGTTGGCAGGAATTTGGATATGGATTGTGCCAATTGCCTGATCAATCAGAACTTCTTCAGCAGCTGTTTTTGGCAGCCTGATAACCAATCTGCCGACCCCCTGGTTGACATCCAGGGAATACAGGTTTAACTCCTCCAGATCCAGGAACATCTCTCCAGCCCCATTATTTACTTTCAGCTCCAGATTAAGTTCATCGGTTATGCCCAATTCCCAACGAGCAGAATGTGGGTAAAAAGCCGGGTTGTTATTTTCCAACCGGTATGAGATACGATCACCCGTTTCTACCAGGCTTTCCTTTTTAGTGCTGGGCGTGATACTGCCAGCGATTAAAATTCCCTCCTGAGATTCAACTGAGAGGATGAGTTCCCCCAGGCTCAAGGAAACATCAATGTCTGTATCTTCAACAACCATCTCATAAGTCTCACGAATATCTACATATTCTGCTGAGATTTTATACCCTGCTGAAGCAATCCAGATTGCACCACCGATGAGAGCAATGGTCAGCACAATTCCTGCAGCTGTAATCCACCCAGATTGACCCTTAACCATCAAATCAATACCGATCGCAATTAAGAAGATTGGCCAGAGCTGAAATAATTGAGTCCAGCTTATCCAGGATTGAGGGCCAAAGTTTTTCAGCAGTAAAAATGTTCCAGCACCGATTAAAAGGATCGGCCAGGCAATGCCTTCTCCCCTGATCAGATCATCCAACCCGGCTACAATGAGCAGGACAGGCCATAGTTTCAGGATTGTCTCCCAGCCTTCTCCGGGTATGAAACCCAGGTTTTGCGCCAGGAATACCAACCCAATTGTTATTAAAAAGATCGGACCAAAATAACTCCGCCTTCTTTTATGTTTGGTTTCAGTTGTCATTTTATTCCCTCACTCCCGCCGGATGCGGATAAGCAGTACGATACCACCGGCAATCAAAATTAATGGCCAGAGAATATCAAAATCCATCCAACTTAACCAGCTAAAATTCAAACGATCCAGGAATATTATCCCGCCAATAATGATTAAGCCTGCACCCAGAATCAATCCTGACTGGGGATGCGGCTGGGTAACTGCCTTTTGGACATCATTACCCATAGACTTTACCCGATCACTAAAGGAATCATCCTTAAATCCGTAATCTTTGCCTTCTTCAGGTATCAGGATCCATAGCAGCAAGTATAGGATAAATCCAAAATCGGTTCCAAAGAGCAGCAAAACAAACAATAATCGGACAAATACAGGGTCAATATTTACATATGCCCCCAATCCACCACATACGCCTCCGATCATCTGGTTCGATACACTGCGGTATAACTTCACATTCTCCATCATTAACTCCCTTTATGAGTCACTTTATTTCCAATTCCGGAATAGAATATATCCCCCCAAAGCGATCAGGGCAACAGGCCAGATCAGGAGCATAATCGATTGGAAGGGATCAAAGAGGGCAATCCCCAGCACAGCCAAAACTGCCGCTGGGATAAACGCCCACCGAGTATCCAGTTGATTTGGAAGAATTCCCACTAGAGCAAATGTACAAGCTAACCCCAGGAAGAAAATAACTTCACCCCAATCCAGAATTTTATCTAACCCTGCCACCGCAGCTAAGGTGAGCAGCACACCTCCGGGGATAATTGCCCACCATTGGTCCTGCCGCCTTAGATATATTAGCCAAAAAGCCAATCCAATACAGCCCAAAAATACTGCGCCGGTCCAGCTCGATCCTGGATAAAAATTCAGAAGACTATCCAGGCCGCTCAAAGATAATCCCAGTAAGGTTAAACCGGGGATTATCGCCCACCACTGTTCCTTTTTCGTAAAATAAATCCAAATAAATACGGCCCCCCCAGCTGCCATAAGTATCAACCATAAATATTGGAATGCGTTGCCGAGAATATTTAATTCCTGAAGTAAAAACAAGATCCCGGCCAGGATCAGTATTCCACCCCAGATTAATCTACTTTGATCTTTTTTCATAATACACCTTCCTCTTCTCTCTCCTGGTATTGTTGTATGATTTATTATACACAGCTAAACGTATCGACTGTATTATTCCAGTCAACAGGTAAAATTTCTAATCATTCCTATATACGGATTAAGCAAAAAGAAGTTGCACAGCTGCTCTTGGTCTTTTAAGGTCAGGCCCCAAAAATTTCTCCCCTTAGTTTGTGACCTGTTGCCTCTAACCGCGGCGTAAAGAGAGGGCGAAGACCAGTCGGTTCCATCGTACCCTCCACTTTTCCGCTGGATGATACACCAGTTTGTTCAAATATAAATATGTCTGACAAGGTGACAATATCCCCTTCCATCCGCGGTACTTCTGTGACCCGGACAACTTTTCGGGCGCCATCAGACAGTCTTTCCATATGAACAATCAGATCAATTGCCGCGGCAATCTGCGTCCGAAGCGCCATAAGGGGTATATCTAGCCCGGCCATCATCGACATAGTTTCTAAACGGGAAATCGCATCCCGGGGTGAGTTTGCGTGCAGTGTAGTCATGGATCCATCATGCCCGGTGTTCATTGCCTGAAGCATATCCAGAGCTTCCCCACTCCTCACCTCTCCTACAATAATCCGATCCGGCCGCATCCGCAGCGCATTTCTCACCAGATCACGAGTTGTGACTCCGCCGACTCCATCCACGTTCGGCATGCGTGTTTCCATCCGAACTACATATTTTTGATTCAGGTTTAACTCAGCTGCGTCCTCGATGGTAATGATTCTTTCCTCGTCAGAAATTGAACCTGCCAGGATATTCAAGAGAGTCGTCTTTCCAGAACTTGTGTTCCCTGTAATTAATATGTTCAGCCTGGCAGCCACACAAGCTTGAATAAATTCCGCCATGTGCTCGGTTATTGTACCCAATTTTATGCTCTGCTGGATAGTAAGCTTGCTTTCTAAAAATTTTCTAATTGTCAGGGTAGGACCATCAACAGCTACCGGCGGAATCGCGATATTCACCCTGGACCCGTCAGGAAGACGGGCATCAGCCATTAATGTTTCCTGATCAACCCGCCTGCCAAGAGGAGATAGTATACGGGTGATAACCCGCATTATATGATCTGAATCTGTAAACCTGATCTGGGTGTCTTCCAGCTTTCCATTCTTTTCAATGTAAACCTGCTCTGGACCACAGACCATGATTTCACTAATATCTGGATCAGCCAGCAGCGGTTGAATAGGACCAAATCCTGTAATATCATTCTGGACTTCCTCGATAATCTGGGTCTGTTCATATTTCGTAAGCTGATATTGATCTTGAACCTCAGAATAGAACTTTGTTATCAAATTTCTTACTGCTGCTTGATACTCGGCAGCGGATCCTGGTGTGGACTTATCAAGCTCCCGCTGAACTGATTCAATCAGGGTTCGTTTCAATTCAAGTTTTCCCTTGTCAGAAATCCTCTTTTCGGGCTCTACATAATGATTCAGCATAATTTTTCCTATTTAGGATAAGCTTATAGGCCTATTATACTAATTTCTTACCTTAATCTATTTACAAATATCTCAGGTTCAGAGATCTATTTACCAATTCTCTTACCTCTCCCAGATGTTTTTTGCCTCAGAAAGCGTATGCCTCCAGGCATCATCCTCTGCCCCCAGAGCAGGTCCCAGCGGATCTTCCCACGGCTGATCCATGAGGGATGACGCGAGGGACGACGCGACTGCCTGACCACAAGCTTTACCGGCATCCAGATCATATCCTCCCTCGAGGAAAACGGCCAGTCGACCATTGCAATTAACATCCACCCAGCTGCGCAGCTTGCCAAAAACTTGCCGGATTGCGGCAGCTGACAACTGCAAACTTCCCAGGGGATCCCGCCAGTGGGTGTCAAATCCAAAGCTTACTAAGAGGATTTCCGGCTTTTTCTTATCAAGGAAAGGAAAAACAATCTCCTCAATCAAAGTCTTATACCCCAGATCACCTGTCCCACTGGGAACAGGAAGATTGAGGGTAAACCCTTCTCCATCCCCTCCCCCTACCTCTGACAAAGAGCCAGTGCCCGGGTAAAACGGTGCTTGATGGATTGACACATAGCTCACGTCTTGCCGGCTCCAGAAGATATCTTGAGTTCCATTCCCATGGTGTAAATCCAGATCAAGGATCGTTATCCTGGAAGCTCCCTTTTCCCGCAGCAGGTATTCAGCAGCAATTGCGACATTATTTAATAAACAAAAACCCATCCCCCGAGAAGGGCAAGCATGATGGCCGGGAGGTCGAGTTAAAGCAAATCCGCTGCGGAATTTTCTATCCCAAACAGCTTCTGCCACTGCAGCTGCTCCTCCCGCTGCGTTCAGGGCTAACTGCCAGGATTCGCGGGTAGTATAGGTGTCTGGATCCAGCATCTGTTCCAATAAACTGGCTTGTTCCAGAATTTTCAGGTATTCCTTATCATGGATCGAGGAGATAATATTTTCCGCCAGTTCCAATGGTTCCAATCGGGGAATTTGATCCCATAAATTGATTTCCTCTAAGCCTTTTCGGATTGCCTCAACACGTTCTGGTCGTTCAGGGTGACCTGGAAATTGATGGCCTTGATGACCTTCAGGATAATAGAGGGTGAGCAAATGCATATTTTCCTCCCCGGTTTGGGGTTGGTTGCACATTCTTGATTAATGTGTATTATACTTTTCAAATCAGTCCGACGCAAAATGATCCCCTGCTGGATTGGAAATCCATTTCTATTTAAACCAAGGAGCTCCATGAAACACCTAGATGGATATTTCAAGAATCAGAAAAATCAATCCATATACTTCCAAAATTGGCTTCCAGATAATCCTCCAAAGGCAGTTTTTTTAATCGTGCATGGATTAAACGAACACAGTGGAAGATACGACTATTTTTCCAATTTCTTCGTCAATGAAGGATTCGCAGTATATAGTATGGACCTTATTGGTCATGGAAAGTCGGATGGAACCAGGTCTTATATAAAAGACTTTAATAATTATCTGGATGACATCATTCTCTACGTTGAGAAAATCAAACAATTGCAGCCTGGATCTCCAATTTTCCTTATTGGTCACAGTATGGGCGGTTTGATAGGTGCCTTGCTTTTAATTGATCATCATGATCAATT
>JBARSJ010000131.1:0-70085 GCA_049644685.1 Anaerolineales bacterium | reverse complement strand
CAATAATAAACATGTACATTTTGGGTAAAGAAAAACAACAAGCTGTCCTCAAGTCACTTGAGCTTATTTCGGAGACTGAAGAGGGTTGGACACATCAATATCGTGATCCTTTGTCCGGGCAGGAGTGGATTTCCTTTCATGTCCACCCGGAATATCACGGTGGTGGTATTCTGGTTCTCCGCCAGGATCCTCCACCAGCGGAAATTAATTCTTGGCTGGAGCTTTGCTTTGGGACCGGTTCAGAAGATGATGTTGTTGGTTTGGGATTGGAATTGTCAAATCAACATGAATCATGGCTCCTGGTTATCGAATGGTTAGAGAGTAAATACTCTCGGTATTCCAAAGATACTATTACCAGTTTTATTTACCAGCTGGGGGTGCGTCATCCAACGAATCGTAGAGATCCTCTAGGAAAATCCCCTGATGAAGTTGAAGAGGATTATCAGCACTTTGTAGAATTAGCAGAGCGGGCAAATTGTCTTGTTAGCTCGTTCTAACCCCCGCTGCCCTTCGATGAACTCAGGGCAAGTGAGCTCATCCGTTAGCCCGCTCGCTGAAATAGTATCAGGATAAACTTCTTCATTATCGAGTTGGGTTCCTGTCGAGAGAATATAAAACCATGAAAAGTTTACGACGCCATTTGATATATCAATTTCTTCGGGCCCAGAAACTCCTCCAACACAATGCATCAATTGATCTTGTCCGTCGTTTATCACGATGGAGTGAGCGGTTATTTTCAGTGCCGAAAGAAGTAAGCTGGGAGAAATTCATCCGAAACGAACAAGCTTATGAATGGCTTATCCCAAAGAATGTCGGTTCGGAATTTGTGATTTTTTACATTCACGGTGGATTTGTGTTTCCGTTATACAATCCAACTCGATATCTCGCTGGTTATTTGGCAAGGATGGCCGGTATCCGCGCTTTGCTGGTGGAATTCCGCCTGGCACCAGAACACCCATTCCCAGCAGCTATAGAAGATTGCCTGACAGCATATCATTGGCTAATTTCAGATGGGGGATTTCCTCCTGAGCAGGTGATCTTTGTAGGGGAATCGGCTGGCGGCAATCTGGCAATCACCACAATGCTATCTTTGCGGGACGCAGGTGATCCCCTCCCAGGTGGAGCGGTATTGATCAGTCCAGTGGTTGACTTCGAGGGCTGCGGATCTTTTTTCACCCAAAATGATCCTATGGCTGATGCTGACTTCGTGATGCGTCAACTTAATGCTTATAGGGGAGATGCCAGCCCACACAATCCTCTCCTCTCACCAATCTATGCAGATTTGCATGATTTGCCTCCTTTGTTTATTCAGATCGGAGCTAAGGAAATACTGCTGAGTGGTGTGGAAGTATTTACACAACGGGCTAAGAAAGCTGGAGTACCAACTACACTGGAAATTTGGCCTGGGATGTGGCATTATTGGCATTTATTCGCGCCTTCCTTACCTGAAGCACATAAGGCAATGCTCAGTATTAATAATTTCTTACACTCTTGCCTAATGAAATCCTAGCAATGGGCTAACCTCCGTTGCCCTTTACCCAAAGGGTAAAACTCAGGACGGGCCACCTGACCGCTTAAAGAATGACTGGGAGACTTGGTGAGGGGGTGACTAGGTGAATATGGCAAGACTGAATACTGAATACTGAATACTGGAACCCGGCGGTCGCTCAGCTCAAAGCCATCAGTCCAAACAAAGTTTTGGCGCTGTTCTTTTTATTCAATCTGCTTCCTTATTATCGAAGATATCCTCTCTAAAAGTGAGGTGTTACGTATGTTTGTAAAGAACAATAGACAGCGAACCACTAAATGGTATGACGGTTTTCTATACAACAAGGTCATTACTCCCTTTGAGGGCGAAATCATGATTGTAGTGGATGAGCTTATTCCAATTGGCAGTACGGTGATTGATATCGGATGCGGACCGGGTTCGTTGGTACTGAAGTTATCTGCCAAATGCAAGAAGGTCACTGGTGTCGACATATCTAAGAGGATGATCACCTATGCAAATACACAGAAAGAAAAGATGCAAGCCACTAATGTCACGTTTATCTGTGAAGACGCATCAACAATGGGATCTATTCATGACGAGAAGTTTTCGTTCGCGATAGTCTGTCTGTGCCTGCATGGGATGTCATGGAAAGTCAGACAGGATGTGATCGAGAATTGTTTTTCACTCTCGCAGAAAGTTGTAATAGCTGACTTCAACTCGTCCTTTCCGAGAAATATCGTTGGTGCAGGACAGATACTACTCGAGATAATTGAAGGGAGAGAATCGTTTAGAAATTTCAAAGAATGGCAACATAGAGGCGGAATTGACGGCTTCATCAAGCAGATGGGGCTAAATGTAATAGAAGAAAGGCATTGGGCTGACGGATTCGGAAAGACGATTCTCGTAAATCAATAGGGAGAAATGTAGATAGTTATGCAGGGGAATTAATGGAATGATTGATGTATCCGGACCGGAAAACACTCGTAGAAACTGTAACAGATCTACATCCCTCGATCTAGTGTTGGACATAACGTGTCGTTCGACCAGATTTGGCTATTGTCGCGTAGCTTGCAGTCACTTCGTTCCCGGCAAGCCGCACGTCAATACATCGCGAAGAAGCTTGGCTGCCAAACTGGTCAACTCTAGCGTTATTTTTGGGTTTATTTTTGGGTTTCTATCCAGATTGAATCGAAGCGTGGATATTTTGGCTACTTCAGCAGTGATTCCAAGATTTCCCGCACCAGTTGGGGATCGGCTTTCCCGCCTGATTTAGCCATCACCTGGCCGATCAACCAACCAATCACGCCGCCTTTTCCTGACTTGTATTGCTCCACCTGGGAGGGGTTCTCCTGAATAACATCCTGGCAGATGGATTCTATCGCGCCGCTGTCGGTCACCTGCGCCAATCCTTCTTCTTCCACGATCTCCCGGGGATCTTTCTGCAGAGCCTGGGTTTTTCGGATCAATTCTTTTCCGGTACTGGTGTTAATCACTCCCTCATCAACCAGCTTCAAAATCTCCGCCAGACGTTCCGGGGACAGGAATAACTCAGCTGCGGATAAATGCAGCTCATTCATTAATCCCAGCACGTCGTTGATTAACCAGTTGGCAGCCTGTTTTGGTTTCTGGGGATAATGCTTCAGGATCTCTTCAAAGTAGTCCGCTAATTGCCTTTCAGTGGTGAGAACTTTTGCTTCCCGTGCCGGAAGGTTGTATCCATCAATAAACCGGGATTCTCGGTCAAGCGGCAGTTCTGGAAGGCTTTCCACCAATTCTTTGATCCGCTCTTTGGTGAGTTTAACTGCCAGCAGATCTGGTTCCTTAAAATAGCGGTAATCGGCTTCAGTTTCCTTGGAGCGCATCTTGGAAAGGGTCTGGGTATCTTCATTCCAGTCCAGCGTCCAGGATGCTATTTTATTTCCGGCTTCAACTTCCTTGATCTGGCGTTTGATCTCTGCCTTCATGGCATCTCTACCGTGCTCAATTGAGTTGACATTTTTGATCTCAGTTTTGGGATTAAGGACAGTGGACCATTTTTCCCGGATAGAAACATTGGCATCAAAACGCATCTGCCCCTTTTCCATACTCGCTTCCGAAACCCCAATCCAGCGCAGCAGCTGCCGAAACTGCCGGATATAATCTGCTGCTTCATCCGCGGAACGCAGGTCGGGCGCTGTGACCATTTCTACCAGGGGGACGCCGCAGCGGTTGAAATCAAGCAAACGCCGGCCGGGTTTATGGATAGTTTTTCCCGCATCCTCTTCGATATGCAGCTTCTCGATCTGAACCCGCCGGGTAGAGCCATCCTCCAGCGGCAGATCCATGAAACCGCCATTGGCAATCGCCAGGTCATATTGGGAAATCTGGTAGCCTTTGGGAAGATCGGGGTAAAAATAGTTTTTCCGGTCAAAGAAGGATACCGGTTGAATGTCCGCATTCAGGGCTGCAGCCAGCAGGACGGCTTTTTCTATTACTGCCTGGTTTGGCACGGGTAGAACCCCGGGTTGGCCAGTGCAAACCGGGCAAATATTGGTATTGGGTGGATCGCCCCAGGAATCTGCCTTACAGGCACAGAATATTTTACTTTTTGTATTAAGTTGGACATGGATTTCCAATCCGATTACTGCTTCATAAGAACTCATAATATCCGCACTTCCTGATTTTATAATTTTCCGTTAAACCCTATTTTTACCACAGATTAAGTTGCCGTATAGGGGTGTTCGGGTACTGGTGCTGTACCTGATATTATACATGGAGTATAATCAAGGCCATGAAAAAATCCTCCTGGATGCTGATCCTGGTTGGTATAACTCTGATTGGTTTGGTTGTTATCACCCTTCCCTTCCAGTCACCAGTTCTGGCAGCGCCCAATCCCCAAATGACCAATTTCCCGACACCAACACCTGGATCGGACGGCAGGATCATCTATGTTGTGCAGGAGGGTGATACACTCTGGCGCATTGCAGCGGTCTCGGGTCTGGATCTTGCTGATTTACGGGACCTCAACCAACTGGGTTTGGAAGATATCGTATTTGTTGGACAGCAGTTAATCTTAGGGCTGGGCGGTCCTGCTGGAGAGCAGGCAACTGCGGCTCCCGGTATCACCGAAGAATCAGCTGAACCAACCGATACTCCGGTTCCAGGATTGGGTACTTTATGTGTGCTTTTATTTGAGGATATCAATGGGGATTCCATGCGCCAGGAAGAAGAAATCAGTCTGCCCGGCGGCGCGATCAATATCAGCAACCGGGATGGATCGATTTCCATCACCGAAGATACTCCGGAACATAATCCCAGCTCAGTGACTGATGATTATTTTTGTACCGAAGGGCTGGATGAGGGGGACTACAATGTCAGTGTCGCCATTCCGGAAGGCTACAATCCCACCACATCATTAAATACCGCAATTCAATTATTAGCCGGAGACACCACCTTCCTGACTTTTGGCGCCCAGGCTGGATCGGTTGTGATTGATGATGACCCATCGACCCCGGGGACCTCAGGCAGTACGCCTCTGCTGGGAGTGATCGGGGCTATATTGCTGTTGGGTGGAATTGGCTTGGGAGTGTATTCGATCTGGTTTAGACGCTAAATACTTCTGAATCGATAAAAACGGGCAGCTAATCCCTGCCCGTTTTTTCATTTAAATTCACCGATCTTGCTGGAGACCTCCTAGGTAGGAAGGCAAAATCAAGAGGGTGGGGAATGTGATACCTCGGAGGTCAAGCCAACCTCCGAGGTATCATCGACCTCGGGATAATTACCCAACCATAAAGAACCGGCTGTAAAGCCGGTTCTTTTTTAGCTCTTTATTACAAAGGTATACTATTTTTCGGTCGAGAGCGCAGCGACCTCCGGTCTCCAGTCAGGCGCTATGCGCCTACATATATCCGTCCGGATGCGACTGATGCCAGGACCAGGCGCTGTGGATGATGTCTTTTAAATCGGGGATTTCGGGTTCCCAACCTAATTCATTTCTGATCTTCTCCGAGGATGCCACCAATCTGGGGGAGTCGCCCGGTCGGCGGTCGATTTCTTCAATCGGGATGGGATGACCAGTGACTTCCCGGGCGGTTTCAATAACCTCTCTGACAGAATACCCTTTTCCGTTGCCCAGGTTGTAAACCAGCTTCTTTTGGTCCTCCAAAGCATCCAGAGCCAGGAAGTGAGCGGAAACCAGGTCAACGATGTGAATATAATCCCGGATGCAGGTGCCGTCCGGGGTGGGATAATCCGTGCCGAAGATCTTGATATCTTCCCGTTTTCCAAGAGGAACCTGCAGGACAAGCGGGATCAGATGCGATTCCGGTTGATGTGCTTCTCCTTGATCGGGCAGGGCGCCGGCGGCATTAAAGTAACGCAGCGCGGCATAGCGAAGTCCGTGAATTTCCCGGTAAAAATCCAGCACCTCCTCTATCATCAGTTTAGTATGTCCATAAATATTTACCGGACCCAGGGGTGAGTCTTCCCCTAAAGGTTGATCGCTGGATTTGTAGACAGCGGCTGTAGAAGATAAAACAAAACGGCCAATGCCGGCTTTGACTGCCAGATCAATCAAATTTACAGAATTAATGAGATTGTTTTGATAATACTTGGGGGGATTAACCATGCTTTCCCCGGCTTCAATAAACGCCGCAAAATGCATCACGGCATCATATTTATTTATCTCCAGGGCGGATTGAAGAGTTTTGTTATCTCCGAGGTCACCCTGGATGAACTCTACTCCTGCCGGTACCGCTTCCCGGTGGCCGGTGACCAGGGAATCATATACCGTTACCTGGTGTCCGGACTCGAGCAGTTGTCTGGCAGCAATCGATCCAATGTATCCAGCTCCGCCGGTTAGAAAAACATTCATAGGCTTTTTCCTTTATCCACAAAGTTTCCTCAGATAGTATACTCCATGCTCTTCAGATGGGGCAATAAATCCTTACCCCACCTCAAACTTTCAATTTCTACCTGGAACTTCAGGCAGCTGCCCACCAATCTTGACCTTCAATAAGATTCAGTTTTTTTAGATTCTCCCGGATCAGGGGACGGGCTTTGCGGGCTCTAACCGCAGCCAGCAGGATTGGATTTTGATATTGTTTCCAAAGAGCAGGCAGGTCATCCCGGGAAATGATCGGTTTTCCCCGGCGGGTGCTCCCGATCTTTTTGGGATCGACATCGATGAAAGCAGTCAGGGGTAGACCTTCCCGGGACAGGTGTTTGCTTATCCGCCGGCCGGTCATTCCCGCCCCCCAGATGAATACCGCATCCCGATCTCTGGCGGGTCCTTTGGCCAGATAATGGGCTTTTGCCCGTAAAAAATTCTCCACCGAGTATCTTGAATCCTGATGGGTCAGTCTTTCCGGTCCCTCTCGCCACTCCAGCAGCACTTGGGGGATTTTGGCAAATTGAGCACCGGCAAGGTAAAGACGGAGCCAGAGATCATAATCCTCCGGCCAGCCATGATCCTGATACCCTCCTACCCGGTTGACCCAGGATTTGCGAAAGGCAGTACTGGGATTGGCCAGGGGACTTTCAATAAAAATTTCGCGGGAAATATCTTCATGGGTTAGCAGGGAATTAAGCCAATCATAATAGAGTTTATACCCCTCGCCGACAAGCTCTGCGGGGAACCCAGTTACCAGCGAACCAACGACAGCAACAGCCGGGTTAGCGAGTAAATATTCTCTTTGCAGCCTGATCCGGTCAGGATGGCAGCGGTCATCGGCATCCATGCGGACGATTATCGGCGCCCGGCAGAGAGTAAGGCCGGTGTTGGCTGCCTGGATGACTCCCCGGTGGGGTTTTTTCACTATCACAAAACGCGAATCCTGCTGGCTCCAATCTTCCAGAATAGAGACTGTCTTGTCTGTTGAGCCATCATCCACACACAGCACTTCAAAATCCCGGCAGCTTTGGCCTGCCAGTGAGGATAAGGCTTCTTCGATCGTAGATTCGGCGTTATAACAAGGCAGCAGAACAGATACCTGGGCCATTCCTCACTCAATATCCTGATGGGGATGGATGATTTCCTGGGCTAACTTGTTGAGGGATTTGATTTCATTTTCAGGGGTATGGCTGATTTCCCAGTACTGGTCCAGTAACTCCTCGGGGGAAAGGCTGCCGATAGCCCGGTTTTTTGGCAGCCGGATTCTGGCTTCTGATTGGGGCTGCTTCACAAAATGGAATTCAAAACTCCCCTTAACCAGCTCCCGGATAGCAGGTTCGTCAATCAGCGGATCCCAGGCCCGCGGGTATTCGAGGACTAAGCGGACAATTGCATCCTTTAATGAATCTGATGAGGGGAGGGTTTTTTTAATCTGATCAGTAATTTTATCCTGGGAAGTCAGTTTCAGGTATTGATCCACAAACGGTCGGATATTTTTCAGTTTGTGCCAATCCAGCTTTGTTTTTCCCTGTTTAACCTCCGCGATGACAAAATACTTCTCATCCCCGGCTTCTCCAAAATCTATCCGCTCAATTGATCCTGGATACACAACCGGGGGATGTTTGCCTTTATTCAGGTCTTGTTTTTTATGAAGATGTCCCAGGGCAGTGTAATCCAAGCGGGGATTCTGAACCAGTGCCAGCGGCAGCACCAGGTCATTCCCCAGGCTGACAGACCGTTCACCGCCGAAGACAGCCCCCTCGACAGACGCATGAGCTGCCAGCACAATGGGAAGCTTTGGATCAGCCCCCTCTAACCAGTTGTTGATATCAGCATCTAGCTTCTTGATCATTTCCTGGTAGATCAGGTCCAGGTCGCGGGTTTGCAGATCGAGGGCGGTCATCATCCCAGTTCGGGAGAGCCAGGGCAGTGCAATTAGCTGCAGGTCGAGGGATTTCCCCTCCGGGCACAGCCGGGAGAGTTCTTCACTGGACAGGAAACAAGGTTTATCAACGATCAGCACCTGAGGAACTTTTAAGGTGTTGAACTCGGTCAGCGCATGCGCCCTGCCGATAGAGGGGGAGATATCATGATTGCCTACCAGCAGGATGGCTGGAATCCCTGCCTGGGAGAGGCGCATGATCCTGTCCCCCCATTCCCGCTGAAAAGTCGGGGCAGGGTTTCGATCTTTGTAAGCATCCCCGGCAAAGAGCACACAATCCACTTCTTCCTTGATGGCGCAGTTAATGATCTCATCCAGGGAAGCCAGGAAATCGAGGATGCGCAGCGGCAGACCGGTTTCGGGATCTCTGCGGCCGTAATTGGCTATGTCGATATGCGCGTCAGCGAAGTGAAGTATTTTAGGCATAGAAAATATTGATTAGGGACCGGGTCCTTTTAAAGGACCCGGTCCCTAATTACGTATCAATCAAAATTAAGCTGGCTGAGTTGATATATTGCGTCCTCAAAATTTGGATTTAGCCAGACCGCCCGGTAAAAGTCTGATTGTGCCAGGGCTTTTTTCCCCAGGGCATAATATGCTAAACCGCGCCAATATAAGGATTCTTCCAGGCTGTCGTCCGCGATAGTAGCCAGCGTAAAATCGTTGGCCAGATTGATCACATCCTGATAGCGCCCGCTGAAATAGTAAGCCCTATAAGGCCCGGTTTGATACCAGGTGATCCTGTAGGGCCGGATGGCGTCGTCATCTATCAATCCTTCATAGAGCTGGAAGGCCTGGTCAAAGGCTTCCCCGGCTTCCAGGTAGTGCTCCATTTTTACCAGACTGGTGCCTTTATTAAACCAGGCATAAAAGGCATTCACTCCAGTCAGGGTTTGTATCTCTTCCTCCGCTATCTCAAGCGCATGGGAGTAAGACCAGGCAGGGTCTGCCCAGTCTCCCAACAGGTCTAATACCAGGTCCTGCCGCTCAGGGGGATAAATCACCATAAAGAGATAATCAAAAGAACGCCAGCCTTCCAGGTAGGTTTGATAATCCACCCGCATATCCTTGCCAGGCTCGAGATATGCGTCCTGAACAACAAATTCACCTGCGGTTTCGTCGTACCCGGTAGTGAACAAATAGTGTCCCATCCAGGCCACCTTCCCGGTGTAATCTTCCTCGTAATAACCCTTTTCCACCAGGACAGGAAACCCGTTGGCAATCATGTGTTTCAGCAAGTCCAGATCTCCGCCAAATCGGGCGACAATGTTATAGTCGGTGTGTCCCGCCACAAAACCGATCATCTCGGAGGGCATGACATTTTTATCGAGCCGGCCTTGCTGGATGAAACTCAGATCTGGGTCGTTTATTCCCGGTTTAACCACCCGGGCAATGTCATCCCGATCCCCGGGCCAACCCCAATAGTTGAGTGCCATGGCCAGATTGGCCGGCCCGCAGTAATTCCAGCGCTCATGCTGATGGACATAAACTACACCGTCCAGGATCACCCGCTCGGGAAGAGCAGTGGGTGTGATTGCCATTACGGTATCTGTTGCTATTGGTCCTTCAGGTGAGGGTTCTGGTGTGTCAGGAGAGGATGCTATGAAGGGTGTGGCTGCTGGTGTGCCGCCAACAGGTATAAAAATAGCTTCATCCGGCGGATTAATAGCATAGATGATCCGCGTTTTGAGATCTTCCACCCGCCAGGACATACGGTCATACACAAAAGGTATCTGATATATGAGCGCTGCCAGCAGGATCAGGATGGGAATCAGAAGTAAAAACCAAGTCCTGGAAGGTTTTTTCATAACGAGGGTATTATAACATTTTTAGCTAAAACCCATTAAATAGTACCCAGAGTAAGCTTTTTGGTCGCTAGGAGTTGGAAAAGGGAGGAAAAAACGATTTTATTCCTTGCTGACGGGGTCATCCGGGTTGTGATCCAGCACTTGCCTGGCTTGGGGACCCTCTTTGGCTGGTCCGATAATTCCTTCCGCTGCCATCTGTTCAATCAATCGGGCGGACCGGGTGTAGCCAATCCGCAGCCTGCGCTGCAGCATGGAGATCGAGGCCCGATCTGCTTCCCGAACCAAACGCACAGCTTCATCCCAGAGTGGATCTCGATCCTCTTCTTCCGCCATGTCATGCCACATTTCCTTTTGTTTGAGAGGGATGCTTGGCATCCGAGCATCGGGTTCCCCGGAAGTACTCGAGGATGACAGTGGGGCTTTAATTTGCGCTGCCAGAAAACGCCAGTAGCGGACTAATTTATCGATTTCTGTGTCGGAGACAAATACACCTTGCAGACGTATCGGCGCGGCAGCATCTGGCGCCTGGAACAGCATATCACCCCTTCCTAGAAGGGTTTCTGCGCCGGGTTGATCCAGGATAACCCGGCTGTCTATCCCTGACGCGGTTGCAAAAGCAATCCTGGCTGGGAAATTGGCTTTAATTAAACCGGTTACCACGTTTGTTGAGGGCCTCTGGGTGGAAATAATCAGGTGAATGCCAGTAGCTCGGGCTAATTGGGCCAGTCGGGTGATGGCTCTTTCAGTTTCGGTGGGCGCAAGCATCATCAAGTCAGCCAGCTCGTCAATGATCACCAGCAGGTAGGGCAGTTTCTTACCCCCTTCTTTTACTGATCTCTTGTTATAGTCGGCGATGTGACGGGCCCCAGCCTGGGAAAATTTATGATAGCGCTGGTCCATTTCCCGGGAAACCCACTGTAAAACACCGACCACGCGCTCCAGGTCCACTACCACTGGAGCGAGCAGATGAGGAATGCCGTCATATCCGGACAGCTCTACCCGTTTAGGATCAACCATAATCATGCGCAGATCATCTGGTGTGTTGTGCAGCAAAAAGCACGAGATTAAAGCATTAACACAGACCGATTTACCAGAACCGGTGGTGCCGGCGATTAACAGATGCGGCATGTCAGTCAGATCAGTGGCAAATGCCTTGCCGGATACATCTCGTCCGAGGGCAAATTTCAGCGGCGTCTTCAGTTTTTTGAAACCGGGACTCTGAATAGCATCACGCAGCGCCACCAGGGAAATCTCTTCATTGGGCACTTCTATGCCAATATAACCCTTGCCTGGAACCGGTGCTTCTATGCGGATGCGTCTGGCTGCCAGGGCCAGAGCCAGGTCATCAGCCAGCCCGGTAATTTTGCTGACCCGGACGCGCCGTTTTTGATTTCTGACTTCAATAAAATCCGGTTCCACACCAAATTGAGTGATTGTGGGACCGCGGTTGATCTCAACCACATGTCCTGGGGCGCCAAAGGATTCCAGGGTCTCTTCGATGATGGCCGCCCTGTGCTGGTCAAATTCTTCATTGGGTTCAATGTCTTGACCAATATTAAGGATGTCAGGGATCTGGGGCAGCACCCAATTTAGCTCCGGTGCATCCTCGGGAAACATGGAGGGTTCCGAAGATGGGCTGGGTTGGGATTCAGGCACCCGCCTGAGGATGGGAGTAGGAATTTTCGACCCAGAGGTGGATGTGTGTGCAAATTGTTCCCGCTTGGGGAACAATTTCTGGAACAGAATCTTAAGGGATCCCGCAAATCCAGGAACCCACTTGAACAGATCCAGAACCGGGATATCCAGAGTGAGTGACAGGCTGAGCAGGATCAGCGCAGAAACGGCTATTGCAGTCCCGGCTGATCCAAAAGTGATTTGCAGCGGTGCCAGTAGATAAGCGCCTGCATATCCACCTCCCAATCCTTCGGCGGCAATTGTCCGGGAGGTGCTGAAATCAGCCGGGAAGGTGAAATACTGCAGGGTGGTTAATCCCGCCAGATAGAGGATCACGATTCCGGCTATTTGTACCGGGGAGAATTTTGGAGCTCCTTCCATTTTCCGCAGCAGGATTAACAAACCTCCGCCTAAGAGCAGCAGCGGCAGGGGGTAACTTCCCCAACCGAATCCTTTTAAAAGCAGGGACTGGATTGCAGACAGGATGGTACTGCTCTGGCTGGAGAACAACCCTAGTGCGGTGACGATGCCCACAGCAGACAACAATAACCCGGTCAGTCCCAGGTTTTTTCCTGGTGCGGGGGATTTAGCTTTGGTTTTTGATTTTGGGGACGATTTTGCCATGTTGAATTTCCCTGCAAACCTGTCCGAATTATAGCATGATTGGCTTAAACCAAGACCGCGGAGGTTTGTCTCAATCAGGAAACCTCCGAGGTCTGAGTAAGTGGTAAGTAGTGAGTAGTAATCAGTATTCAGTGTGCTCCTTAGATAAATCTAAGGGTTTTGTTAAGGATGTTATTGCGAGTCCTTAGCTAAGAACTCCCAGAGCCCTTCGATGGAGTTTATCCCGCCTGCCCTGAACGAAGTTGAAGGGAGCTTGCCGAGGGGCTTCGCTACACTCAGGACAGGCGTAGTCGAAGGGCTCATGACAACGATACTTTCTTCCATTATTACTACCATTGTCCAGGGGAATGAATTCCCGGCTTGGGGCAGAGCCAGGCGTCGATCTCCATCGACGCTTAAGTTAATGCCTATTGGTGTAAGTACAGGACAAAAAAGTGTCCTTTAAGAGTGATTGCTGTAGTTACTCTAACAATAAAGAATATCAACCTTTAAACCTTCTAACTTTCAACCTTAAACTCGGTATCACCCCATCTCCCCGTCACAAAGTCTCCCAGTCCCCCAGTCTTTCCTTCATGCGGTAAAATAAGAGTGGTAGTTATTATCCTAGCGAAGGAAATATATTTTGTTCGAAATTGTCTTCTTAGGAACAAGCGCCTCAGCTCCCTCCGTGCAGCGGGGATTAACTTCCCAGGTGGTTTTAAGGGGGGAACATCGCTTTCTAATCGACGCCGGAGAAGGTACCCAGCGCCAGATTCTAAAGTCCGGGTTGGGCTTTAAACGCCTGGACCGCATCCTGGTCACCCACGGGCACCTGGATCATATTCTGGGTCTGGGCGGCTTGATTTCTACCTTTGTGCGCTGGGAAGCGATGGACAAAATCCTCATCGTGGGGGGAAAATCAGCTCTGGACCGCATCCGGGACCTGCTGTTTGGCGTGGTGCTGAAGGGCAAGTATCCACCGGTGGAGATCACTTTACAGGACCTGGAATCGGGAGTGATATTTGAAGAAGATGAATTTACCGTGACCGCCTTCCCGGTTTATCACCGGACTCCGGACTGTTTTGGATTTGTCTTTGAGGAATTTCCCCGCCGTCCATTTCTTCCTGAAAAAGCCAAAGCGTTAAAGATCCCTCCTGGTCCCTGGCGCGGTGAGCTGGTGAATGAAAACGCAGTCACCCTTCCGGATGGACGCAGGATTGATCCGGAGATGGTGTTGGGGGAAACGCAAGCTGGTACCAAGCTGGTCCACGTTGGCGACGCCGGACGGACGGACAATCTGGTGGAAGCTGCCAGGGGAGCGGATGCACTGGTGATAGAAGCCACTTACCTGGAAGCGGAAAAAGAGCTGGCAGAGCAGTTTGGTCACCTGACAGCCAGTCAGGCCGGGGAGCTGGCAAATGAGGCTGGGGTGGGGGCCTTGTTGCTGACACATATCTCCCGCCGTTATCGGGAAGACCAGGTGCTGGAGGAAGCCAGCGCAGTATTTCCGGAAGTGCATGTTGTCCGGGATTTTGACCGGTTCCAGGTGAAGAGGGGAGAGTGCCTGAAAGTTTGACGATGAGACTTGGTGACTTTGAGACTGGAGGATGGGGTTATTATTCAGTATCCAGTGATCAGTAAGCAGTAAGTAGTGAATAGTAAGTAGTTTTCGCTCAACCTCATAGGCATCCATATTTTATCCTGCCTTTCCTGAGCCTGTCGAAGGGTTTACCGAAGGGGTATCGAAAGGTGGGACGGGGGCAATTGAATGATTTCATAGCTCTTGAAATCGGATTGGAATTAATTTACTATTACAAAGGTTAATTAGATATAGCATCTTATCATTGAGCAATAGATTATTTAGTCACTTCATTGATTCCAGAACCCAAAAGGGAGATACAACGATGAGCTACCGGAATAACCAGACAACACCATCTAAAAGAGTGATTATTATTTCTTTTGTTATTTTAGCAATAATGTTGACCCAAACCAGCTGTAATTTATGGAACAATCCGGAAAAAGAAATGATCGATTCTATTAGGAGTGCTCCTTTGGAAACTGAATTGGTAAATCCACCTGATCCGGGGGAAGGTGGAAGTGTTGGAGTAGCCACTGGTGGAGATGCCTACCTGGAAGACGAAACGGCAGAAGGTGCTCCAGCCGCAGATAGCTCCCCAGCTGGTGGAGGGGAAGGGGATTTAAAACCGGTAGGATTTGTCAACTACGGCGAGTTCAACGCCACCGTCCGGGCCTGGACTTATTTTCCACTGGGATCGACTGAAGCTCAACCCCCTTCCGCGGCATCAACGGTCTCGTCCGCAAACTCAGGCTCGGGAACCTGGCCGAACACCAGCAGGTTTATTTCAGTGCCGATGGGCACCTATTCCTGGTGCATTGATTGGGAAGAAGGTGACCTGGATGAGGATGGACAGATGGATTACTTCCATTACATTGAAGAAGGACCCACCCTGCTGGATGAAAATGATAGCGACGATCTGAACTTTGCAGAGGAAGTAGCCATCAGCGCACCCCCATCGACCGCGTCGGTCTCTAAGGGGAAATGTCCTGTGTCTGAAAATTCCTGTGATGGTCAGGGAATGGAAACCCGGATCTACAGCTCTCCAGGCTGGGTGATGTCAACAGCTTACCAACCGGAGGTGACAGCCCCTGCCAACTATTTTGATTATCCTTCTCCGGAGGGGATTTCCCTTACAAATGGAGGAGGTCATCAATTCCAACAAGCTATCATATTAGTCGGAGGACAATATCTGGAAGCCACCACCAGTAATCCCTACTCTGCTATGGGAGTCCAACCGCACGGTGAAAGCACTATCGGCTGGGCCCGGGTACTCTTTGATGGAGTTGAGGTCTGGCGAGGTGATACTTCTTCCTACTGGCATGATGCTGAAGCTTATGTGCATGCGGTCTACATTGAGGTGCGCTGTTATCCTCCCGGTACTCATACACTCAGAATTGAGGCGTTGGGGATAGCAGGCAGCGGCGGTGGGCAAACTGTGCCAATTGCTTTTTTCGGGTTCAGACCTTAACTTAAATTGATATCTCCTGAAATCCTGGCAGTCGGGCTTTATGTCCGCTGCCAGAGCAGAGGGGATTGAATGTGTGAAGGTGTGAGGGTGACTATGAGACTTGGGGACTGGGTAAGCGGATAGGCGTTCAGTACCCAGTGATCAGTATGCAGTAAATAATAAATAGTTTTCGCTCAACCTCACAGGAATTTTGGGCACCCTGAACAGAAAAGTTCAACTGATCTTACCCCTGGTTATGTTTCCCCAATACCAGGGAAGCGAAGATTAATTTCTACTTTCTCGGAGTAATTGGATAATGCCAAAAACGATTGCCAGGATGCCTATTAGCACCATGATGAGCAGGGAAAGTGTTGGGCCAAGCGAATTATATAACATAGCAATCAACCAATGTATTCGAACAGATTCGCGCACCCCGGTTTGAAGCTCGTAAAAAACACCATATAACCAGTAGGCACCTCCCAGGAAAATGGCGCCCACAACAATCTTCCCCACCGGGTAATCCATGAAGCTGCTTCGTTCCTCATTTTGATCAGACATATATTTCTTCCTTATACAGGCTAAAAATATTTAACTGATTTAATTAGGAAGGCGCTTCTAAAATTTGCACCCAATCCCAATTCCCCGGGGGTAGTAACATTTTTATTGCCTCTCGACAACTTGATCATAGCATATCTTTTTCCGAACAATCCAATGTTGGTATTACCAACACCGATCATTGGCGGTGGTTCACTAATCCTCATCCCGACGAATCCAGCGATAAAACGCGGATCGCATGCCAGATTCGAGCAGCCAGATCTCATCTTCCTTTTGCACTACACGGATTAATGCTTCTGCAAAGAAATTTAGAAATAACCAACTCAACAATTCTGCCCGCTTCTTGGTGCCGCTTACCGCTGATGCAGGTTCCAATATCTTGCCGTGTTCAAATTTCCCCGCATCTGTTTCTACCGGCAGGATAAACCGGACAATGGCTGTTGTCTCTTCAACAATATACGGACCAGAAGAGAATGGCCTGGAAACGACTTCCGCACGAGAAGCAAGGACGTCCGCTCTATAACGTCCATTCACCAGGTATATTGAGTAACCGCTGATCGTACTTTCAATAAAATCAAATACCATACCCCGGATTTTATCTTCAGAATAATCAGGGGACAGCTTTAGTCCCGCACGAATTCCAGGGATACCAATTTCTTGAATTCTCTGTTCGATTGCATCCCGATAAAACAGGTTATCGAGCGCTTCACGCAATCTATCTTCCCGGGTAAGCGGCATAAAGAATTCATAGATAAGAATGCTTGATGATACCTCTAAGACATAATCTGCAAACAGGCGTTTTTTCTGACCCAGGAGTTCTTTGAAATCATCCAAACGCACCCGGAGAATTTCAGGTTTAGCAAAAAAAAGTTCTCCTTCTTGATATATTAGGTCGCTCAAGCGATTGGAAATTCTTTCCCTGGTCTCCGGAATAGACCACCCCGCTTCAGTAGAAAATTGCTCAACTGAAAAAGATTTTCTTTCTTGAGTGTGTGTGATCAGAAAATCAAACGCTCTTTTAATATCGTTAATTTTATTTTCCATGAGTGACAATTCCTTCCAACTTAATGAGCGGTTCCGCATCGTGTAAGGGCGGTGGTGGAACCTCTCAAACCGGCTGCGACGTTCCCTGTTCCCTCTCAAAACCCAGGGTTATTCATTGAACTGATTGGTATTTATTTTCGTTCAATTCTTTCAGTAACGATTTCAATCTCTTCAATTAATACGGAATCGAGGTCCCCATTGAATTGTCCCAGTTCATAGCGGCAGGGCCAGGCTTCAAAAAAATTGAACTCCGTGATTACAGTTTCCGCATCAGCACCCAGGATGAATATTGAGCCACTTCTCCGATTAATAGCCCCATCCGTGACACTTTTTCGCCAATTCCATAATTCATCCACATTATTGTATCCACGGCGCATTATGATATTAGAATACGAAGTACGCCCCGGGATTTTTCTGGTGAGGTTATCAGCGCCATTTCTATATTCAATCACCTCACTCTGACTTTCAAGACCAGAGACATAAATGAAGTGGCCCTCAGTTACCCCATTTATTTCCACCCTGAAATTAAAGCTGCCTATATGATCAAAATCTCTTCTGTTCGGCATAATATCCTCCTTTGATCAGATTGGTACTGTTAACAAATTAAATCTGCTGTGTTGTTCTCTTCTAACCTCAGTATAGCATAGGGAAAAAGAGCTGAAGGTTGGCAGGTTGGAACGTTTAAACTTCCAATCCTTCAAATGTTTGATTGTGGGGAGATTATTGGGATATCAGGCGTGTTGGTGGTGGGGTATGTGATCAGTAATCGGTAATAAGTATTCAGTCTGTAGAAAATTAATCGTAGATTGCTCAGGGACATCCTGAGTGCCTTGAGTTAGATCCTTATCTGGGACTTACGAGATTCTTCGCCTCTCTGCGTTTCGGCTCAGAATAGCAGACTGTCACAATCACAAAGACTATGAACCAGTTAGGTCTTTTTCTTTTTTCTGTTTGCGCTTTTCTTTAATGGTTAATTTTGCTTTCTTTTTTGTTTCTCGCTTGCCTTTATCTCTTTTTCCTTTGTCACCCATATTTACCTGTCCTTACTAAACAATAGCCGTTTGTGGTTCACTTTCAATCATAACATTTAAAAGCTCAATTGTTGGGGAATTCGGAGAAAGTCCCCTTGGGAGCAACTGGGCAGTCGTTTGTTTTGAACTGAGGAGTCATCATTAAACAGAGAACGTTCAGGACTACAAGCGCCCGGCAGGCGAGCTTCTTCTGCGGAGGATTTGCCTCCGTTTCCTCGCCAAGCATCCTTAAAAGGGTATTTTCCACGTTTCGACAATGGGAAAAATCAGTTAGAATAAAGCCATCCATTCAGCTGAAGAAGGAGATCTCATGTCAAATCAAAGCCTTGCCGAGCAAGTTAAAAACGATATTCAAAACCTGCAATCTTCTTTGCGGGATTTACAATCCTCGGTGCGGATGACGGAGATCCGGGATAGTGTGGAGGATTTGGGTACATCTGTCAACGGGATGGATCGGCGGATCGAATCCTTGCGTGAGAGTGGGTATGCTTTCGAGAAAGAATTGGAAGAGATGGCGGCAGATTTTGAAAAAGAATGGGCCGGGATCGCGCCCAAACTCGAAGCGCAGATTGAGAAAGAAGCCAGTATCATGGAGCGGTCCTTGCGCCCTTTGGAGACGCAGATCGCGGGGTTGGGGGGAGAAAGCGGAGCGCCGGGGGCCCTGCGTCCCCGAGTGAGCAAGCTCAAATCCCAGGTGGAATCGCTGGAAGGCCGCGTCGAGGCAGCGGAGGAAAGCATCCGCGGGGGATACGATCAATTCAGCGGCGAGGTTCAGAAAGTAAAAAACCATCTCACCAAACTGGAATGGATGCTGACAGAACTCAGCGAGGCGAGTTTTGAGCTGCTGGCAACTGAATCAGGGATCATGGCGGTCAAGGCAGTTTGGGCGAAGGGCGGCAAGCAGTCTAAAGATGACCCTGAGGGAGTACTGTATTTGACCGACCAGCGGATCCTTTTTGAACAGAAGGAAAAGGTGGCGACGAAGAAGGTGCTTTTTGTGGCCACGGAGAAAAAGTTGGTCCAGGATCTCCTCTGGGAGGCCCCCCTAGCGCTGATCGAGGAGACAAAGGCCCGCAAAGAGGGTTTTTTGAATAAAGATGACTATATCGAGGTGCGCTTTAGTAGCGGTGCGCCCTTTGACCTCCTGCATTTGCACATCTGGCAAAGGGGCGACGAATGGAAAGCCCTGCTCAAACGGGCCAAAGCTAAGGAATTTGACGCCACGCGAGCCATCGCCATTGACCAAGCTGCTGCCAAAAAAGTCAAGGATGCACCAACAAAATGCCCCTCCTGCGGCGGGGCGATCAATCAGGTCCTGCTACGGGGGATGGAGAGTATTACTTGTGAGTTTTGCGGAGATGTGATTCGCTTGTAGGAATCTTCGAAGTCACACGAAATCCTCCAAATAAAAAGCAAGCCCCCATTTCCTTTCCAGGGGTGGGGGCTTTAGCTTAGTGGACGTTGGTGGACATCAGCGGGAAGGGGAAGGTCAATTTCCCCATCCTGCGACTCCAACACGAGGGTGTTGGAGATCTCGAACTGACTTTCTATCGGAAGTTAATTTGGATTTGTAAATATCAAACAATAACTATGATCGTAACCACCGCCATAATTATCCCAATTCACAATTATTTCACCTTCAAAATGAAGCACCTGAGATATTTCTTTGGCAATATCCCAGGCAAGTGTAGTGACACTGCCTCTTTTTTTGATATTTGCAATTTCTAGAACAACCATTGCATCAGTTGCCATTAAATGAGCCATCTGTTTATAAATGGATCGAATATCATTAAGATATGCCGAATAGCCTTTTCCTTTTGTTGTATATGCTGTGAATGGGTTTTCTCTATCGAATTTGCTCATATAGGGAGGCGAGGTAATTGAGAAGTTGAAGGCTGGCAAGTTATATGATTTAAGTTTACGTGAATCCCCAAGAATTATTTTGGCTGGCTGCTTCAACTTCGATTGAATATACTGCACGCGACTCTCATCGAATTCTATACCGAGGGGTATCCTCCCCATTCTCTCTGCAACCAACAGGGTGGTTCCAAATCCTGCAAACGGATCAAATACTAAATCCTTCTCCTTGGTATATTTATTTAAAAAATACTCTACCAGGCTCTCTGAGTACCGAACATCATCATCTTGAAATTCCACCGGGAGTTCATATATATGTGTGTTTTCCAGTTGAATATATGTTCGCATGGTAGGTTATCCAGTTTAATGGTTCGATTTATGGTGATGTTCAGGAAGTATCGTTGCAGTTCTGTATAATTGTATTATAGAACAAGAAAACCGCTACCCTCTTAGAATAGCGGTAATTGAGTGGACGTTAGTGGACAGATCTCGAACCGGCTTTATATAATATTCTCCTGAATTATAACCCTATAGTAAGCGAATTTCTTTCTCAACCTATCGCAGAGGTAACCAGTAGCAGGGCTGGAGCGGATCGGAAGCCCCTGCTGTCCGGTTGACCGGCGGGTTATGAGGTGTTTTTGATATGCCATTTCCCTAGGTTCCAAAAATTGAGTGTACTTTGATCTGACAGATTTCAAGACAGACTCTGCGGGGATTCATCGTATTAACCCAGAGCTGTGGAAAGCCCGTCAATAAGTTGGTTGATCTCATCCTCAATTGTGTAATGGAGGAATGAAAATCGTAGAACACCGGTGTCAATGGGGATGTTCAATCCCATTAACGGGCGGGCAGCGTAAAAATGTCCCTGCCCTGTCATCAGTTTATTTGCTGTCAGTACCGCTTGGACCTCATCAATGGATTTCTTTTGGGGTATGATCGATACGGTTGGAACGCGTAGTTCGGGATCATCTGGTCCAACAATGTAAATATCGTCGCGCTGCCGCAACCATTCCAGGAGCTTTGCCAGCAGATTTCTCTCATGATCCCGGAATAGTTTTCTAAGATGCCTTCCTTTTTCTGCCTGATCCACCGATTTGGAGTAATGGTGCTCATAAACAGTATCAAGATAGTGGGCCACACCAGAAGCGGCAGCGATCTGGGCATGGTCAGGGCCAGCCGGCAGCATCTTTTTTCGAAGAATGTGACTGTTAAAGAAGTGACCCTGGTTGGGCAACCTATCCATGAGTTCTTTGTTAATGGTCATGAGCCCGAGATGTGGTCCCCAGGTCTTGTAAAGGGAAAACAGGTAAATATCTGCTCCCAGTGATCCAATGTCCGGCAGTCCATGAGGGGCATAGGCCACCCCGTCCACTACTACGCAGACGTTGGCAGCTTTTGCCTTTGATACGATTTCAGTCACCGGATTGACATGGCCAATAATATTGGAACAATGAGGGAATGCCAGCAACTTGGTTTTATGGGACAGCATGGCATCCAAATCATCCGGATTCAATAATCCTGTTTCAGAATCAACGCACCATTCCTTGATCACGATGTCTGTTTTTTCAAGGCGCCTCCAAAATCCGGCATTGGCCTCGTGATCCTGGTTGGACAGGATGATTTCATCTCCCTCGTTCCACAGCTCTCGGAAGGCTTGGGCCAGAACATAGAGGTTCTGAGTGGTTGAGGGGCCAAACTGGACTTCATCTTCGCTGACATTGAGGTATGCTGCCAGTCGACTGTAGGATTCATCCATTGCCGCACCCGCTTTTTGTGCTGCTGGGTAATTATGATAGGGTTGAACCTTAGTCTGTGTATAGTAGTCGTTCAGGCAGGAAATCACCTGCCGGCAAGTATAGGACCCGCCCGCATTTTCAAAAAAGCCCCATCCATTTAATGACGGCTCTTGGAATGCAGGAAATTGACTTCTGATAAATTTTGAATCCAACTGCGTCATAAAACACTCCTCATCTAAGGTAACGGCAAATTTCAGGAAAATGTCTTTCCATTATCGGAGCAACACTCGAAATAGAAATCATGGCAAAGGTGCATGCTTTTTACAAAAGGGGGCACAAGGATTCCTCCAATTGGTCACCTAAAATAGCAGATCTTCAAAAGTCTTTGGACATAACGTTAATTATGTTTCACCTGCGTGATAATCATTTAGGCGTTATGTATCGACGTGGAAGGTAACATCCAAAGATGTTATCCCCTCTGCAAGAAGTATAGCATGAGGGTTATTTTGTTTGTGGGCATTGGTGGACAGATCACGAACCGCTTTTCTAATAGATTTTTCCTAATTATAACCTTAGAATTTAATTATCTTGAGCGATCTAACAGATGAGCTCAGTAGCGCGATCCTAGCTTTTGCTACAGCGCGGGTTAGGACCTTAACTTTAGGCTACAAATCAAATGCCCATTCTCCTGCGCGCATTACTGGTTCTGTTACCCCATCGGCCAGCAACCCGTCTACGTCCATCTCGCCAGATCCAAACATGAAGTCAACATGAATCAGGCTGTCATTTCCACCAGCTTGCTCGAATTCTTCATCAGACATTGTCTTTCCATCTACAAGTGTGAATCGGTATGCATTTCCTAATGCAAGGTGATTAGAAGCATTTTCATCATATATCGTGTTCAAGAATATTAAGTCTAATTGCGAGATCGGTGTCTGATGGGGAACCAATGCGACCTCACCCAGAGATTTGGCATGCTCGTCGGTTTCTAGCAAATTGCGCAATGTTTCTTCACCTTTTTCTGCGGAAAAATTAACAACTTTTCCTTCAGAAAAGGTAAAGCTGAAATTCTCAATCAGATTGCCTTGATAACTAAGAGGTTTGGTTGCTGTAACAGTACCCTCAATCTTATTTTTGTGAGGTAAGGTAAATACTTCTTCTGTAGGTAAATTGGCTACAAAGGAAATATTCGACGGGGTTTTAACTTTGGCTCCTCCCCAAATGTGACCTTCCGGTAAACCAACTGTGAGGTTCGTGCCCAGCCCTGTAAATTGTAATGCTGAGTACTGTTTATCAGTGAGGTATTTTGCTCTTTTTTCAAGATTGTCAAGATGTTTCTCCCAAAAAACGGCTGGATCAGGTTCATCTATTCGGCACGCCTTAAAGACCGCATCCCACAATCGCGCTTCTGCATCTTGTGGTGTATTATCTGGAAACACTTTTATGGCCCAATCTGGAGTAGGTGAAGCTACACAGGACCACTGTATAGAATTTTTCCCCAGATGGCCAAGTATTGGTTTATTATTTTTAGCTACAGTCCGGGCAGCAATCGCAACAAGTTTAGGGTCCTGGTCCTTTAATAATTCAGGGTTTCTGCCGACAATGTATAAGTTAGCATCTCCACGCTCAATACATTGCAGTTCCCCATCTGTCCTCCAGGTAGGGAATTCTTCAAACGAATCGCGTGGCGCGTTCTGATGCCTGATTTTATCCAGCTGTTCGTCTAACCACAGGACTGACACCAATCTGCTCCCATTTTTATAGGCACTTTTCACCACTTGCCTGACGAGGGGTGCGACATCTAGTGAAATGGCAGTGAGAAAAAGTCGTTGTTCAGGCTGAAGATTTAATCCGACTTTGACGATTAACTCTGCATATTTTTCTAGTTTTTGATCGAAATCTTGGGTTTTCATTTGTTTTATTCTTCCAGATTTTATTCCCATAAAGTATGCCGTTTTGATAAAAAAACAATGCCTTTATATTTTGGCATTGTTTTTTGGAAAGCTATATTGATTAGCGTGGGTAATCTTTAATTAATCTGTATAAATTGATAGTAGCATAATAAAAAATATTTTCAATGCATAAGGGGAATCAACCTGCTTATGAAAAATAATCGCCCGCCGGATTCGTCAAGCGATTCTAGTGGACGTTAGTGGACAGATCACGAACCACTTTTCGAATACATTTTTCTTAATAATTGTCTGAATTGTACCTTATTCTGACCTAGCTAACAGTTTCGAGCTGAGCAGCCCCACACACCAACTTCAATTCCAGCGCCTCGCGCGCGGTCCGCTCCAGCGAGACGTTAGCTTGCCTGATTTAACCTGAGGACAGGATGGTTTGCCTACTTCACTTTCCACGAAGTAGATAAAGGGCAAGGGTATCATCGCCTACAATTCTCGTCTTCTCAATTTCGAACCGACTCTTGTCAATCAAGGTTGGCAATCCACCAATTGACATGAAATGACGATAGTTGCGAAAGTGCCTTCGTCCCGCGGCAACCTCGGAAAACACTATCACCAACTTGGAGAAATACCCCTTACACGAACGTGGTTTGCCGGCGTGAAAATCGATGAGAAGTACGCGGCCATCGGTCTTGATTACACGCTTCATCTCACTCAAAACCCCTGTGCGCGCCTCATCATCCATTTCATGCAGCACAAGCATGCAGAGTACGAGATCAAAAAAGGTCGTCTCGTAGGGCATATTTATCGCATCCGCTTGACGGAGTTCGGCGCTCTCCCCCAACCGGTCTCTGGCCAGTTCGAGCATAGATGGGGAAGTATCAATGCCATATAGGTTACAGCTGTATCTTTGATACATCTCAAGGTGGATTCCCGTCCCGCATCCAATATCCAGGACGGCTCCACCGCGTGGTGGAAGGAACATGCGAAAACCAAGGACCCTCAAGCCACGATTCATGGGCTCGAATATTCTGTCATAGATACCTGCAACCCGTCTATATGGATCCTTGCTCATTGTCCTACTCCTCTGGCAAGCTAACGCCCAAAATTACGTGATTTCGGGTCAGCGAAACCAACCTCAAAACCAAAGTGACTCCACAGGCGCAACCTATTTCTAAAAACGGAAAGGTAGCAATTCGTGTGCATTTTTTTAGCTGGCGCTTTGGTTTGCAAGACTCATCAAAAAAATGTAGGTTGTTGGTGAGGGAGCCCAGTATGATAAAGCCGAGTGGTTGCTCGCAGGATTAGTTGGATCCAACCGAACATTGAAGGTGCCGCAATATAGCAGCCATCTCTTTCATACATAAACTGGGCTCACAAATTGTCAATCGACACCGGCTCAACTGGGTCGGCCAATTCAAAGCCAAATATTCTTGAGTAAAAATATAGTTCGGCGTCCAGCGCACGTTTAATGTTCTCGGCTTTTCGGAAGCCATGCTGCTCACCCTCGAAAGGCAGATAGCTAACTGGCAATCCCTTCGCGCGCACAGCCTCGAACATTTTTTCGGCCTGGTCTGGTGAAACCACTTCGTCTTCCAATCCCTGGAATAGGATAAGCGGGCAGGATAACAAATCGACATGGTGAATGGGTGAGCGCTCGACATAGAGATCACGCTGTTCAGGAAAAGGACCAATCAGGTTGTCCAAGTAACGCGACTCAAACTTGTGTGTATCCCTGGCCAACGTCTCCAGATCAGCGACGCCAAAGTAACTGGCGCCAGCGCTGAAAATGTCACGAAAGGTCAGGGCGCTTAGGGTCGTATATCCGCCCGCGCTGCCGCCAGCAATCGCCAACCGCTTGTCGTCAACCTCGCCGCGGTCGACCAGGTAACGGGCTGCATTAATGCAATCGTCTACATCCACAATGCCCCACTGCCTGTTGAGCCGCTGACGGAAGGCGCGCCCATAGCCAGTACTACCACCGTAGTTTACATCTAGTACGGCGATGCCACGGCTTGTCCAGTATTGGATCTGCATATCGAATACGGCTGTAGTTGCCCCGGTCGGCCCACCATGGCTCAACACCAGCATGGGAGGTTGGTCGCTCTCCGGCGCAACATAGTCACGATTGTATGGCGAATAAAAGAAAGCGTGAGCCATAAGCTCGCTTTCAGTGGGAAATTCGATCGCCTGAGGAATGGAGATATAGTCAGGGTCCACCTTTAGCCCGCTCGAACGGCGCAGGACTTCGTATTGCCGCGTAGCCAGATCAAGCAAAACGACAGATGCGGTTTCGGTGGGCGAACCAGCAATGAACAGCACCTGCCCTGGCGCGGCATGTAGGCTTTTAATATCCGTATACAGCGTTTCGATCTCTTCCAGATTGAGCGTCGTCGTGTCGAGGCTCGCCAGATGTGACTTTCCCTGCTTTAAATATGTGCAGATAATTCGCTTGACCGATTCAAACGCAAAAGTGGACATGCCAAAGACCCACTGTGGCCCTCCGAACTCAGCTTCCATGGGACATAACGGTTCGACACGTCCAGCCTGCCAGCGATAGAGATTCCACCATCCTGTCCGGTCGGAGACGAAATATAGAACGCCATTTGGCGACCATTCCGGTTGGAAGATGGACTCTGTGAGGCCACCCGCTACGAACTCTTTTCGGCCTAGCGAGCCATCAGCTTTGACTTCACCAACCCACAGTTCGGTGCCATCCCAGGGCATGTTCGGGTGGTTCCACGTCAGCCAAGCCAGATGTGCTCCATCTGGACTGAGGCGCGGAGAAGAATAGAAATCGTTGCCAGAGACAATCACTTCTCCCCCCCTTTCGTCACCCTCGCATTTCACCCTTACCAATGAGTTCACGGCCTCGTCTGACCCACTGTGATCCTCCCGCACACAGAAAAGCAGATTGCGGTCCCGATCAAGAACATAATCTGCATAGCGAAAGGCAGCCTCGGCTGTAATCGGGCACGGTGGACCGCCATGATCTTGCCGGTAAAGGCGTTGGTCAAGAAAGTTAGAAAAGTACACCGTGTCTTTCGAGACAGCGTAGGCGCCGCCCCCGTATTCGTGCACGCGCGTGCGTACGTTGAACGGCTCGGGTGTGAGGTCGGTCGTTTTGCCGTTAAAAGTGCTCCGCACGAGGACAAGCCGCCCACCCTCTTTGGGACGCAGTTCAAGCCAATAGATATCGTC
This sequence comes from Anaerolineales bacterium, assembly GCA_049644685.1. Classification (GTDB taxonomy): domain Bacteria; phylum Chloroflexota; class Anaerolineae; order Anaerolineales; family UBA11858; genus B10-G9. The sequence continues at coordinate 43,342 of JBARSJ010000131.1, read as the reverse complement.
GTTAAAGGTGGGCTGGTTCAACCCAATAGTCTCGGCGACGATCAAGTCGGAGGTGATGGGTGATCTCCACGAGCCGTAAGGTGCTATTTTAGGTTCGGACATTCTGCATTTCCTCCGCGTGAACTCGCATTTGTCAAGACAGTATATTCCAGTAAAAGCACAATTAGCCAGCTAACGGATGAGCTCACCCGCAGCCGGGTCTTCCTTTCCCGGTCCTCCCCTGGCTGTCGGGTGGAGCGGGGGTTAGCTGGATCGCCGTCCAATATCCAGAAGAATCCCTACGAGTTCATCAGTCTCAGTAAGCTCGTGATCAGTCTGGATTTCATAGTACTCCCAGTTTGGATCCGACTTTACCCTGGGAACTTGATCAATTGTGTATTGAATGATGGGAAGCTCTTCCTTGCCCTCTGTGCAAAAGATATATGTCTTTGGGATCTCCGCTGCTTTAGGATTACTAATATCGATTTTTGTTTGCATTGTTGCGAGCGGATGCCCTGTATGTCTTGGTTTCACACCGGGCCAATCAGGTATTACTTGCCACCCCTCACCATGCGCCTTAGCATTTCCCTTTAGGAACTCCATTACCTGAGCTCCGATAATGTCTGCGACCGATTGTCCATCATTTGGAATGATGCCATCTAATGTGACCATGTGAGCGATTCTTTCCGGGCACTTCTCAGCCACTCCGGCTGCAATCATTCCTCCATAGCTATGTCCAACAAGGATTACATCCTCTAGCTCTTCATATTCGAGCACCATCAAGATATCTTGTATGTGGGTGTTTAGGTCGATGTTAGGGTTACTAAGATGGATACGTTCGCCCACACCTGTGTAGGTGGGTCTGAATACTTCATGACCTGCTTCCCGAAGTTGAGATTCGATACCTATCTCTCGTACCCACCAGCCCCCCGTATGACCGCCAACGCAAAACAAATATGTCGCCATTCTACTCTCCTTTGTCCTAACAATTATTCGATCCAGCTAACCTATAGATATTGGTCCATTTGGACCGGATATCGGTAATAATCGGTCCATTTGGACTGATATCTGCTTATCTGTATTATATAACAATTATGTTACGTACTTGATTGGGGGCCAAATCGCTTATCATCTGATTTTGTAGCTTCAGAAAAGTATTTTCCAAAATCAGCTTGTTCAATCAACCAGAGTTGTCCAATCTTTCTGGTCTTGAAAATTCCCCCCCTTAATAACCTTCGAAGGTATTGTTCGTTGTAACCACTGAATTTGGATGCAGTTTTTACGGTAATGTAATCTTCTGTTACATCAGGATTTGTGCCTTTAAATGAAGAACCCATCTCTACCTCATTTGAGGAATTCTGAGAGCCTTTTTACCTCGCTTTTCTGCTCAAATCTGAGCATTGCCAGGAATTGCTCTACTTCCTCACTATGAGGTTCGAGATGGGACCAAGACAGTGGGCGCGAATGGACTCGAACCATCGACCTCACGGATGTGAACCGTGCGCTCTAACCAGCTGAGCTACGCGCCCGTTTTGTAGGCGAAATTATAGCATCCAGCCTACCCTTTGACAAGAAATTATTACCCAAACAGCTATCTCAGCTGCCTGAAATCCTGCCCCGCTGGACTATTAAGGCTTAGGGGATCTTTTTTATTGCTCCAGCAGGTGCTGGTCAAAGAAACCCAAAAGGGCATTCTTGTATTCCTCCGGCTGGAAGTCTTCAAAATTGACATGGCCTGCTTCAGGGATCCACAGCAGTTCCTTGGGTTCAGCGGCGGCCGCAAAGAGCTGTTTGCCGCTGTCGGGACCGATCTTGTCGTCCTCACCGCCATGGATGATCAGGATCGGTACAGGGCTGATGTTAGCAATGATTGCTTCTGTATCTAAATCTTCTGTCCTGAAATCCGCTTCGCGCTGGGCCCAGAATTTGATAAAACCGGCCAATATTGGAGTGATCCATTGTGGTGGATCAAGCTCATGCTGAATAAACTTTTCAATGACCTCCTGGGTGAGGGCAAAACCACTTCCCGTTGCCAGGGCTGCGATGCCTGGGTCTCCCGCGGTATAAAGAATTCCTGTTCCTCCTCCCATCGATTCCCCGAAAAGGCCAATTCGTTCCGGGTCAACGTCATCACGTCCAAGCAGATACTGGTGCCAGGCGGCAATGTCCTTCTGTTCATGATAGCCCCAGCTGATCAGTTCGCCTTCGCACTCATCATGAGCCCTGAAACTCCCCAGCAGGACTCCATAACCACCTTCGTTTAGAAAGCCGGCTTCATAGAGTCCGTCCTGCCTTCCTCCCGGAGACCCATGCGCGATCATGATTGTAGCCCCGTTCTCTCCCGGGATATACCATCCGTAGAGTTTCAAACCGTCCTCGGTTGTCACGCTGACCTTCTCATAAATCATTCCATAGTCTTCCGGCGTTTCTTCGATCTCCGGGCGCTCTTCCGGAGGGTGGTTGACGATATCCACTGCCTGGGAGCGAGTCACTATAACCAGAGCGATAAAGACTATGCCTAATAAGATGATAAATACAATAAGGGAAATTTTCAGACCTTGGTTCATGGATTTCCTCCTTAAGATATTCAAAATAATCGCCTATCCAGTGGCATTATATTCTGAGATGAGAAGTTTAACTATGGGGAAACGAACTTCCCCCAACCTGCCGGGGATGATGGGGATTAGTGAGATTATCGGTGTTCTGGGATTGAGGTAAATTGGTGGATATCTAGAAAATGAACTGCCTTAGGAATATTCCTCACCAGTTTTTTACTCATAGCCAAGTGGACAAGGACAAAAATCGAGTATCCATTCATTATACAAGAAAACTGCCATTAATTCTGGAAAAGAAACATGATAGATTGAGGATCATGCCAACGATCCCCAATTTATCTGATTGATTTTTCCGCTGGAGGAGGTTTTCTTACCGCGTAAATGTCCCCATCAGCTCCGCCTGAGCCAGGATATGCCCTGCCATGGCGCTCTCCAGAGCTTCCTTTTTGACTCCGGTGGGTTGTGACCTGGTTCAACGTTTGAGCAAAACCCGGGCCGGGGCGCCGTCCGCTCCGCCAATCTTTAACGGAAGACAGTACAGGGTATACTCCCCGGGTTCTACCCCGGAAAGATCCAGGCCTTCAATGATCAACACCCCAGCTTCCAGTAAGATTCTATGAGTGGGTTCCGGATCGGTATATGGCGCTACCGAGAGATAATCTACACCGATAACTTCCACACCCAACTCTACCAGGTACTTCGCAGCTTCTCCATCAGGAGCTAAAAAATCTTCCTGGAATGCCAGGGTCCCTGCTGCCCAGTACTCTGAATTGGCAGTCTTGAGCAGGATCCTTTTCATGCCAGAAGGGATCTGAGCTGAGATTAAATCCGCGGCGGTGATGGTCCCCTCAGCGCGGATCTCAACCACCGCTGCCGGCCCAACCATCAATTCCAGAGGGATACTTTCTACCGTCTTTCCGTTCCCTAAAAAATGATCCGGGGCATCCACGTGCGTACCGCTGTGAGCGCACATCGACAAATGGGTCACGTTGGCTATTTCTCCATCTTTTATACTGCTGATTTGTTTAAGCTGGATGATTGGATCGCCTGGCCAAGTGGGCAGGTCTTCAGTGTAGGTGAGGGATATATCATAAAGGGTCATGGGTTTTACCTTGGGATTAAGGGGAATGTCTGAACTTAATCGTTAAGATTCAAGTATTCCAAGCGCTTGGAAAAATGGCTGGGAAGCAGATTAAAAATATGGGGCACTGTATTCAGAGAGCAGGTGCGATTAGTTGCCAGGTAGTCCAGCCAGAAGATATTGGTGGGGATTTTCAGTGAAAGGTAATCTGCAAACACGGTCCCAGCGCGAATCAAGGGGATGCTGACCGGGAGTAAATGACGCTTTATTCCCATCACATCCAGCAAGCTCAGGACAATATCCCGGAAGCTGAGCTGCTCCGGTCCCCCAATTTCATAGGTTTCCCGGCGGGTATCATCGTTATCCAGTGACCAGAGCAGGATGTTAGCCAGATCTTCGATCCACAATGGCTGCAGCAAGGTATCTCCCTGGTCAGGCAAGGGGAATACCAGGGGAATAGAGCGGATCAACCGGGCGAGGTTGGTGGTGAAACGGTCATTGGATCCATATACGATTCCCGAACGCAGGATAGTGTAATCCAGGCTGCTTTTTTTAATGTGATCCTCGGCGATGGCTTTGGCGGTCATGATTGGATAAGCCGATGCCCGGTCCGCGCCGAGATGGCTGATGAAAAAGAATCGGTCTACATCCGCATCCTGGGCAGCCACCACTAAATTTTTTGTGCCCTGGATATCTGTTTCCAGCAGGTTGCCTCTCGCCCCGAGAGCTTCCTGGCTGGCCAGGTGGTAGACAATATCCACATCTACCATGGCAGCCCGCAGCCCGCGGGTATCGTTTAACCCCGATACTGCTGCTTCGACAGGGATCCCTTTCGGTAAATCCGGGGATTTCAGGGAAGGATGAATCAGCACCCGTACCTGGTACTCCGTTTCCGAAAGGTGCCGGGTAAGGGCTTTTCCGATAAATCCCGTTGCCCCGGTGATGAGGATTTTCTTCATGCTCCGCATTATAGCACCAGAACCTTTTTTCCCCGTGACGCAGGTTGGGCTGTCCTCCTGAACCAGTCCTTTGCTGGCATAAACCTTGCACTTTTAGGGAGTATCCTGAAATAATTCTGGAAAAAGAGAAATAATATGGAAAAAGTTGGTTTTCACTATCGGCTAGATAGCGATCATTATTCAGAGAAGGATCTTAATCTCTGGCTGCCCCGGATAAAAGCGCTGGGCGCATCCTGGGTAGTACTGCCGGCGCCTGCCTGTCGGGCTATCCCGGAACACTTTATCACCACTTTAAAAGGGGAGAAAATTACCCCGGTCCTTCACTTTCAGTTCAATTCTGAAAAGCTTCCCGCAGTGGAAGAAATGATGTTATTGTTTGAAACCTACCACAAATGGGGTGTTAAATACGCCATTTTGTTTGACCGGCCCAATATGCAGGAAGGTTGGGGATCCGAGTCCTGGGCGCAGTCAGATCTGACCGAGCGTTTCCTGGATGGCTTTCTTCCCCTGGCTGAAGCTGCCGTGATGGTAGGATTGGTGCCGGTATTTCCACCCCTGGAACCAGGAGGGGATTACTGGGACACGATATTCCTCCGCGGTTCCCTGGATGGGATTAAACGCCGGGCGTCAGCTCCGTTGCTGGACCGCTTGATACTCAGCGCCAATGCCCCTTTAAATGAAAGACCCTTGTCCTGGGGAGGTGGGGGACCGGAAAGCTGGCCGGAAGCGCAGCCTTATTCCACTCCTGAAAACTCAGAAGATCAGCGCGGATTCCGCATCGCCGAGTGGTACTTAACCTTATCAGAAGCAATCCTGGAAAAGAAATTACCCCTGCTGCTTTTGGGCGTTAGAGGTCCGGCTCCGGAAGGTCAAGATTTGAATCAACTCTTGCTCGATGGCGCCAAACTGATTTCCAGGCAGGAAGTGGACGGTTTGGACCCTCTTCCTGAACAGGTTATCGGCGGGGCATTCTGGGTACTGACCGCGGAAGAAAGCTGCTGTGCTGGGGAGCACAGCTGGTATCAAGCTGATGGCACGCCTAAGCCTATCGTGAACCATTTTCTGAAGGGGGAAGCGAAAACGGTTGAAAAGTCCCCTCAGAGGTCCCGTTTTTCCCATTATTTACTGCTCCCGACCTTTGAGTGGGGGATTGCCGATTGGCATCTGAATGTCACCCGGGGGTTTATTAAACGGCATCAACCTACAATCGGATTCTCACTGGATGAAGCCGAGCAGGCTGACCAGGTCACTGTCTTGGGCGGAGAAGAACACTTTTCAGAAGACGATCTCTCCCAGCTCCGAAATCAAGGTTGTCTGGTGAGGAGAATTGATGGAGATGGTACAAAAATTGCATCATTGTTAGCAGCGATATAACTAAAACCTGAATTCAGCGGCCTCCCGGGATAACCCGGGTTCGAGTCAGAGGAGTGATCACTATGTTTAACGAGCAAGTATATGATCAGCGATTAAAAGATTGGGAAGACCCACCTTATATCCCTGTCATCAAAGTGATGGGACTTGGCGGTGGAGGAAGTAATGCGGTTGACCGCATGATTCATTTTGGTTTATCCGGGGTGGAATTTATTGTTGCCAATACTGACCGGCAGGCTATGGCTTTCAGCCAGGCCTCCATTAAACTGCAGTTGGGACCCAAGTTAACTCGCGGTTTAGGTGCCGGGGGAGATCCCCGGGTTGGCGAACAGGCCGCTCTGGAAAGTAAAAGTGATCTAGCTCTGGCTTTAGAAGGCGCGGATATGGTCTTTCTGACCGCTGGTATGGGTGGTGGTACAGGGACAGGATCCATTCCTGTGGCAGCCCAGATCGCCAAAGATATGGGGATCGCCACCATTGCGGTGGTCACCAAACCCTTTGCTTTTGAGGTTGGCGGACGCCAGAGGAATGCCGCTGAAGGTTTATTAAAACTTCAGCCGCATGTTAATACACTGATCACTATCCCCAATGAAAGGCTGCTGCAAACGGTCTCCGAGAAAGCCACCCTGTCAGAAGCATTCCATCTGGCAGATGACGTGCTGCGCCAGGCGGTGCAGAGCATTACCGAACTGATTACCGAACCCGGTATCATTAATGTCGATTTTGCCCATATTCAGCGTATGATGGAATTGGGTGGGGGTGCACTGATGAGTATTGGGCAGGCTTCAGGCGAAGAAAAAGCAGTCAACGCTGTCAAACAAGCTCTCTATCACCCGCTGCTGGAAGATATTTCGTTGGTCAATGCCTCTGGATTAATTGTCAATTTCACTTCCGGAATGGATTTAACGTTGTCGGATATTGGCCAGGCGCTGAATTATCTGCAGGAGCAAATTCCTCCTGATGCAGAGTTGATATTTGGCGCAACCCAGAATGAGAGATTCCAGGGGAAGGTCCAGGTGAATCTGATCGTCACTGGTTTGGGAGCTACTACATTTGAGGATGTCTTCACCTCCTTCTCCAGAGAGGAAAGAGTAATACCTGAGCCGATCACCAGGAAGATAGTTAAAGAAGCTGTAGACGAGGAAGAGGAATCCCCCCAGCGTTTTGAAATGGGCAGGGATCCGCTGGATGTGCCTGCTTTCATGCGCAGGAGAGCATACGCTAACTCCACATATGGTGAATAAGGACAATGGGTGAGGTAATCATGAAAGCGAAGTTGATTGACAAAGTCTCCCAGGAGGTTTACCGGAAACACCCCGATTTAAAAGGGGTTAAACCCAAAGTTTCTCCCCGGGAAGGGGATAAATCATCTGATACCCTGCTGGTTTACCAGAAAAAAATAGCAGGTCCTGGAGGGAAAAAAATCAACCGGATTGTCCGTGCGGTTGTGGATGAGAAGGGCAAGGTTAAGAAATTATCTACCTCAAAATAAACCCGGAGGATATTGGTATGAAAGCGGTCTTAGAAAGAATTGAGTATAGCTGGTGGGATTTCCATATCCGGGTGATGGATGAATCAGAATTTGTGCGGGATTTACTGCCCCGCTTCCGGGAGATATGGGAGCAGAAGGATGAAGCCATTCCTTATCTGGCCTGGTCTCTTTTGGGATTCCCTTTTGGGATCATTCTAGGCATTTTATCTGTGGTCGTAAAATAAACAGTAATTTCAGATAAATCATATCTAAAGAATCTTTAAATAAACGATCGGGCTGATTTTCCACTGGCTCTTATGACCCAGGCAGAATATCAAGCCCGATTTTTTGTTTTAACTAAGGTGATGGATAGTTGAATTAACACGCTTATTCCCCTGGTTTACCTCAAGCAGGAATCTGATAAAACTCTGGGAAGTGGTATGATACAAAAAAAGAGCAGAAAATGTATTATGCCTGCTGGAGAGGTCCTCCCAGACGGGCGGATTGTTCCTTTTTGTGAGGATTATGAAATCAAAAGTCATGCCGGTCATTTTTACTGTGTTTTTCGGTTTGTTCCTATTCCTGGGAATTAAGGCCAGCCAGACCCTGTTTTCCGATGGAGAGGGACCAGCGCTGATAACTCAAAAAACCAGGAGACCGGTTCTGTTAGAGGAACAGCAAGAAGAACCTGCTTCCGCGGACCCCTTTACCCTTTTGATTTATGTGGATGATTTATCAAAACCTGACCCACTCCTGCAGGGTGTCTGGTTGAGCCGCTCCGGTGATACACAGCAGATAAAGTTGTTTTTCCCGCTCTTTCCCTCCCAGGCAGAGGACGGTATCCAGCGGGATTTGAATCTGCGGGGAGCATTCTGGCTGGATGAACCCACCCAGCCCTCAGAAAAATTCCTAACCATTCTCAGGGATCGTAATCTTTCCTGGAATTTTATCTTGCTGCTTGATCAGGCAGCTTTAGTGGAAATTGGCTTGATCCTTCAGGAAACAAATCCAGATTCCTACCAGTTGGACCCCGCCGCGGTTGCCGGACTGACCTACGGAGTGGATAACCGGGCAGTGGTCCAGGAAAATCAAGCCCGCTATATCCGGGAATTATGTGGTCAGCTGCCTTTGCCTGGACAAAACGAACTGCTGCAGAGATTCCTGGAGGGTTTCTCTGGTCATATCCTGATCAACTCCATTACTCCGCTGGAGTTTAACCAGTCCTGGCAGGGCGATATAAGCTGTTTATTTCCAACCCTCTACCTGCCCCCCGAGTAAATTTCAAAGAGAGTTATATGATTTCAACCGCTTCCGCAGCAGCTCATCCGAATATCGCCTTTATAAAATACTGGGGGAATAGAGACCAGGATTTAAGGATTCCGGCTAATGGTTCCCTCTCAATGAATTTAAAAGAATTGGAAACACGCACCAGGGTCAGTTTTGATCCCTCTTTAGCAGGTGACCAATTAATCTTGAACGGGATTCCTGAGGAGGGGGCTGCCTTACAGAGAGTGAGTATAATGTTGGATCGGATCAGGAATATGGTCGAATTTAACACCTTTGCCAGTGTTGAAAGCGAAAACAATTTTCCCGCCGGGGCCGGGATTGCCTCCTCCGCTTCCGCCTTCGCTGCCTTGAGCTGTGCAGCCAGCAGCGCTGCCGGATTGAGTTTGGCGGAGAGAGAACTTTCCCAGCTAGCCAGAACCGGGTCCGGCTCCGCCAGCCGGTCGATACCAGAAGGTTTTGTGGAATGGCAAGCAGGTACAGATCATGACTCTTCCTATGCTTATTCAATTGCCAGTGCGGATCATTGGGATCTGACAGATTTGATTGTCCTTATCAGCGAGGAACATAAGAAAACTGGATCTTCTTTAGGTCACACGATGGCTGATAAATCCCCTATCCAGGGAGCCAGGGTGGAGGATGCAGACCGGCGGTTGGAAATCTGCCGGAAAGCCCTGCTGGAGAAAGATTTCCCAGTCTTTGCTGACATCGTAGAACAGGACTGCAATCTGATGCATGGGGTGATGATGACTTCAGATCCTCCCTTGTATTACTGGTTGCCGGGTACTTTGGAAATAATCCGGGCGGTGCAAATTTGGCGAAAGAATGGTTTACCGGTTTGTTATACAATTGATGCCGGTCCCAATGTTCATCTCATCTGTCCGGGTAAAGAGGCAGAAAAAGTTAAGAGAGAATTGGGTTCCTTGGCAGGTGTTAAATCCATATTAGAATGCACCCCTGGCGGTCCTGCCCGTCTTCTCGAACCGGATTTCCCTGGGGTATAATTTTATATCTTACAAAAAGCAGCTAATTTATTAGCAATATGAAGTATAAACAGTAGTAAAGATTTAACGGAAAACATTATGATTAATAACATTTTACAGTTTATTGGTGTCTTAGCTTCCCTGATAATCCTGCACGAGGTAGGACATTTTTTAGCCTGCCTTATCTTTGGCGTTAAGGTTGAGGAGTTTGGGATTGGTTTTCCTCCCAGGATTACCAAATTGTTTGAATTCCGGGGCACAGAATATACCCTGAATTGGATCCCCCTGGGTGGATTTGTAAAACCCCTGGGTGAAAGCCAACCGGAAATTGAAGGTGGTCTGGCTGCTTCAAAACCGCTGGTACGGATAGGTGTGTACCTGGCAGGACCAATAATGAATCTGCTGGCGGCGGTGGTGATCTATTCGGTAATATTCAGTCAGCTGGGTGTTCCCGATATGAGTGTTATCGAGGTCCAGGAAGTCGCCCAGAACTCACCTGCCGAGGAAGCTGGTCTTTTAGCTGGAGATCACATCCTCAGCATTAACGAAAATGAGGCTGACAGCTATGAAGCTCTGAGAGGTGAAATTTACGCCAATCTGGGGGAGGAAATTCAAATTGAAATCCAGCGCGATGGCAATATTGATCTGATTACCCTGATACCCAGAGAAAATCCTCCTGAAAATCAAGGCGCAATAGGGATCGTTATGACCAGCCCGGTCAGGGAGATTAGCTGGTACCAAGCCCTGCCGCTGGGTATTTCCGCAACAGGTCAACACAGCATCGCCGTAATGAGATTGCCGGGACAACTGATCAGGGGCACAGAGGAAGCAGTCGGCCGTCCGGTTGGTTACAAAGGTATGTATGATATTTACGAAGGAGCCAAGGAGCAGCAGCTATTGCCCGGAACATCTTCAACGATTAATGTGCTGTTATTTGTGGTGTCGATCACCGTCTCACTGGGTGTATTAAATCTACTGCCTATCCCCGCCCTTGATGGAGGCAGAATTTTATTTGTCCTGCCTGAGTTTATTACCGGCAAACGGATTTCCCAGAAAGTTCAGAATGTAGTTAATGCGGTAGGTTTTATAAGTGTTGTGCTGCTGTTAATCTACTTTAATATACTAGATTTCACTTCACCTATACAATTACCCTAATGGAAGAGCCGCTTTTTTCTCCCCTGGAAGATATCCCTTTTGACGAGGTCGTGACAGCCTTGCTCGATGAAGATCAGATTCTTGATCCTCTCCTTCTCTATCGATTATCGGATCTCAATCCGGAAAGTCTTTCTCAACTGGCAGGCATCTGGGAAAATGTGAATATTGAGCGGCGTAGAGCGTTAATTGATGACCTGGAACAGCTGACAGATACCAATAACCTGCTGACTTTTGAACCGATCTTTCGGATCGGTCTCAAGGATTTGGATGATCAGGTCCGTTTCTTTTCTACCCGGGCTATTGAAGTATTTGATACCGATGATCTTATCCCCTTCTTTTTATCCGTTCTGGAAGAAAAGGGTTGTGATGACGTCCGGGCAGTGACCACAGCTGTTTTGGGGAAGTATATTTACCGGGGTGAGCTGGATAAAATCAGCGCTGAAATAAAAACCCAAATAGAGGATAAATTACTGAAAATCCTGGAAAGCGATCAATCTTCCCAGGTTCAACAGCGGGCATTGGAAGCTCTTAGCTATTCTTCCCGTCCTGAGGTCAAAAATCATATTCTTTTGGCATACGGTAGCGCCAGCGAGGAATGGGTCGCCAGTGCAGTTTTTGCCATGGGCCGGTCTTTTGATCACCAGTATAGTGAAATGGTGTTCGACCAACTTCAGAATACATCTCCTAAAGTCCGGCTGGAAGCCGTCCGCGCCTGTGGGGAATTAATCCTGGAAGATGCAGTCCCGGTTATCCTGGATCTGCTAGATGATCTACCTGAAATCCGAGGGGCTTCAATCTGGGCTCTGTCCCAAATCGGGGGAGAAGACGCTGGTCCGGCAATCCATCAGCTGCTCGATGGCGATGTCAGTGAGGATGAGGTTGAGCTCATCCAGCAAGCCCTGGAACGGCTCGATTTTTTGGAAGAGGGCGTGAATTTGTCTATGTTTGATATGCCTTTCTCAGACCAGGAAGAATATATTCTGGATGATTATGATTACACTCAGGATGATTATGATCAGGATGATTTTGAACTGGATAATTTTGAATTAGATGATGATCTCTGGCTGGAGTAAGTGAACTCATATCCCTAATAATAAATGTAGGTCCCTGCGGACGAACAAAGCAAACCCTGTCTCTTTATTCATGAAAAAAACTCTCACTTTCTTGTTCTTGCTCTTGATAATAACTACCCCGCTCTCTATCCAGGCAGAAGACGGCGTTGAGGTGCTGGATGAAAGGGTTGAGTATACTTTCGGTGGAGAACTGGTCTTCCAGATTGAGCTTGAAAGTGAAATGACTGTGAGCCAGATCACGCTGGTGCTGCAAGCTCCGGGTATATCCACATTTGTCGGTGAGGTTTTATTCATCTCACCTGGTCAAGCCCAATTTGTGTATGACTTGGAACAGCGGCCGCTGCCGGCATTTTCAACTATTACCTATTCCTACCGCCTTATCCTGGATAATGGAGAGAGTGTAGAAACACCTAGCTATTCCTTTACCTATCTGGATAATCGCCATAATTGGCAGGAACTGATTGAGGAACCGTTTATTATTTATTGGTACGAGGGTGAAATCACCTTGGCTCAGGAAGTGCTGGACGCTGCTGTAAGTGGATTGGATCAGGTTTTGGAGCTGCTTCAACAACCCGCCGATAATCAACCGATCGTTATTTTTATCTACAGCAGTGAAGAAGAATTACAGTCCACCCTGGCCAGCAGTGGTCAAACCTGGGTGGGTGGACATGCGGATCCCGGATTGGGTTCAATTGTTGTGTCCCTACCTCCGGGAGTAGATCAATCCCTGGAAATTCAGCGGTTAATCCCACATGAAATTACTCATATCTTGCTTTACCGGTTTATGGGAAATGAGTATCAATATCTTCCCGCCTGGTTTAACGAAGGGCTTGCTTCCCAGATGGAAATCTTTTCCCGTCCGGATTATGATTTGATTCTTGAAAAAGCGGAAGGGGAGAGGGGATTAATTCCGTTTACCCACCTCTGTATAGCCTTTCCTGTTGATTCGGATCTGGCTCTTCTCTCCTATGCTCAATCGAATTCACTGCTGGATTATATTCAACGGGAATACGGTGTGACAGGGATTCAGGTGATGATATACGCCTACGATCAGGGGGTCAGCTGCGAGCGGGGTGTGGAAGTCGCTCTCGGAACAACATTGGAGGAGCTAGAAAAAGATTGGAAACTGGATGTGTTTTCCAGGGGAAGATACCTGATGTATATTTATATCCTCAGCGGGTTTCTTCTGATCCTCTTAATATCCCTTGGGGTGTTTATTTTTAATAAATTCCAGGGCAGCAATATCGAACAGGAATGGGAGGACAATGAATGAGTCCCAGGACCAAAGGCTGCATGCCCGGGTAATCGGACGGGTACAGGGGGTTGGATTCCGTTATTATGTGATGGGAGCTGCCGGTGATATCGGGTTAAAAGGCTGGGTGAGAAATCGCCGGGATGGGTCTGTTGAGATAGTTGCCGAGGGGGAAAAAGAGAAGTTATTCGAACTGCTCCGCGCTTTACAAAGAGGATCTAGATCCTCAGTTGTCACCGAAGTTAAAGAACATTGGCTGGAAAATACTGGCGAATTCCACGGTTTTTCAGTCCGATCAACCCTTTAATTTTCTGAAAAACCCAATCCCCTTCTGTTTAGTGAAATAAATCGTCCCTGTCCAATAATTAGATGATCGAGTACCTGGATATCCAATAGATTCCCGGCTTTTACCATAGCCTTGGTGATTGCCACATCATCCGGGCTGGGGGAGGGATCACCGCTGGGATGGTTATGAATGACAATAATTGCTGCAGCATTCTCCCTGATAGCAGGTCTAAATAATTCGCCTATCCTGACCTGGGAGGAGTTTAAAGATCCCTGGTAAATAGTCTTTATTGCCAGGACATTATTTCTGGTGTTAAGCAGAATCACCCGCAGCTGTTCCTGTTCTAATGTGCTCATCTCGTACTGAACCAGGTCTGCCGCATCTTCCGGGCTGTGAATGGTTGGCCGGTCTTCGGGAGTTTGGGCAGAAAGACGCCTTCCCAGGTCAATGGCAGCTTTTATTTGAGCTGCTTTTGCGGCCCCGATACCATGTTGAGCGCAGATTTCAGAATAGGTTGCCCGCTGCAGGCCAGCTAAGCCATTAAAATTCTGCAGTAGTCGTTGGCCAACCTGGATGGCATTTTCCCCTTCTACGCCCACCCGCAGCAAGATTGCCAACAACTCGGCTGTGCTCAACACCTGAGCGCCCATATTTGCCAATCTTTCCCTTGGTCGTTCGCTGTGGTCCAGGTCCTTGATTCGATAGGATGGTTTTCCCCGCTCCATTTCATCCTCCTTTTGTTAACCCCGCTTTCCTTTTTTATACCGGAGAAAATTAGAAAGAGCAAGAGTCATTTCCAACTGCTGAATGCTTCCCCTCTATGAGCCATCCTTAAATAAGGTATAATTTTGGGCGAGGAGTTCTTTGATGGTATTTGACCCTTCATCTCTAAATAATTTTTTATTGATTGCCGCTGCTTGGGGGGGAGCTTTTATTGCCTCATTCTGGCTCAGTTTGCTGGTCTGGACCTACCGGGATATCCGTTCCCGGGTCAAAGATCCCCTGGTAAGAATCCTAGCAGTCCTGGTTGTGGCTGTGCTATTTTTGCCCGGGATTGTGGTTTATTTGATCTTGCGCCCGCCGCAAACGATGGAAGAGGAATATCAGCACATGCTCGAGGAAGAAGCCTTGCTGCAGGCTATTGAGGAGCGATCCGCCTGTCCTGGCTGCGGACGGCACACTGCTGAGGATTGGATCGTCTGTCCAAATTGCCACACCAAGTTGATGAAGAATTGCCATGCCTGTGATCGATTGCTGAAACTTCCCTGGAGTTTATGTCCCTACTGTGCCACACCAGAGCCAGGAAAACGCAGGGAGGATATTTCAATCAAAGAGGCAGTCCAGTCGGCTGAAATAAAAGAATTGGAAGAGTTGGTAGAAGTTGACGATATGGACGATGTGAATAACGAGGAAGAACTGGATGATTTGTCTGATGAGGACCTGATTAACGCCTTATAAATCTATTAACCCCTTGCTGAATACAAAGGTCCAGGAAACTGTTTCCTCCAAGGAAACAGTTTCCTGTATTTTAATAATCGAAATAGCTACTTACGGAACGGTTTCCAACCTGCGTATTCCGCCATATTGCCCAGTTCCTCTTCAATGCGTAAAAGCTGATTGTATTTTGCCACTCGATCTGAACGGGCGGGCGCTCCGGTCTTAATTTGTCCGGTATTGAGGGCAACTGCCAGGTCTGAGATAGTGCTGTCCTCGGTTTCACCTGATCGGTGGGAGGTAACGGCTGTCCAGCCAGCCCGGTGGCAGGTCTCTACCGATTCGATGGTTTCTGTCAGGCTGCCGATTTGATTCACTTTAACCAGTAAGGAATTGCAGGCGCCTTCTTTAATACCCTTTCGGACCCGATCGGGGTTTGTAACCAGCAGATCATCGCCCACGATCTGGATTTTGCCGCCTAATTCCTCGGTCATCAGTTTCCAGCCGTCCCAGTCATCCTGGGCCAGACCGTCTTCAATAGAGACAATGGGGTATTTTTCCACCCAATCCTTCCAGAAGGCAACCATTTCAGCGCTGGAAAGCTTCTTGCCTTCTGTTCGCAGATTATACAGCCCGGTATCTTCTTCATAAAATTCAGAGGCTGCTGGATCTAAAGCGATTGCGATCTGCTCGCCGGCTTTGTAGCCTGCCTTTTCGATCGCTTCCAGGATGATTTCCACAGCTTCAGCATTGGAACCCAGGGCAGGGGCATAACCGCCTTCATCACCGACCAGGGTGGCATAACCGTGTCCCTTAAGAACCGATTTTAAAGTATGGTAAATTTCACTTCCCCAGCGCAGCGCTTCGGAGTAGGTGGGCGCTCCCAATGGCATAACCATAAATTCCTGGGCGTCCGTGGACTGCCAATCTGTATGTTCTCCGCCATTGAGGATATTCATCATCGGAGAAGGCAGGACATGAGCGTAAACCCCGCCGATATACTGGTAAAGGGGGAGTTCCAGGGAGGAAGCAGCAGCTTTGGCAACAGCCAGGCTTGTCCCCAGAATGGCATTTGCGCCCAGTTTGGACTTGTTAGCGGTTCCGTCCAACTCCAACAGAATTGTATCGATCTCTTTTTGACGGGTCGCATCCTCTCCAACCAGCGCATTAAAGATCTTGCTGTTTACATTGTTTACTGCATTAAAAACACTCTTTCCGCCAAATTTTTTCTTATCTCCATCCCGCAGCTCAAGCGCTTCATGAATGCCTGTTGATGCACCTGAGGGAACCGCAGCCCGACCCAGACTTCCATCCAGCAGCTGAACATCCACCTCAATCGTGGGATTACCCCTGGAATCCAGGATTTGCCGGCCTTTGATTGACTCAATTTTTGTGTACATGATTTTCTCCAAATATTTTTCTAATAATCCATCGCCTATTGTAGTCTATCAGGCAGGAACAATAAATACCAAATCTTCAGTCTGGTGAGACCCTGTTAGAATGCTCGATAACTGCCTGCAGGAAGGCTGCAAAAAGTGGATGAGCCCGGTAGGGCCGGGATAAGAATTCTGGGTGGAATTGAGTTCCGAGCATAAACGGGTGATCTCTCAGTTCTGCAATTTCGACCAGTTTGCCGTCCGGGGAAAGGCCTGAGAAGACCATTCCCGCTTCTCCCAGTTCATCCCGGTAGGCATTGTTAAATTCAAAGCGGTGCCGGTGCCGTTCCTGGACTAATTCGTTCTGGTATGCTTTGGCAGCGAGTGTATCCGGCTGCAATTGGCAGGGATATAATCCCAGCCGCATTGTCCCGCCTTTATCGATAATGTCCCGCTGGTCAGGCATTAAATCAATCACAGGATGAGTAGTTGAGGGATTAAATTCAGTTGAGTTTGCGCCTTCCTCACTAAAATGGTGTCTGGCCAGTTCAGCCACCATCAGCTGCATTCCCAGACAGAGACCAAGGTAAGGCACCTTGTTTTCCCGGGCGTATTTAATGGCTTTTATTTTTCCTTCAGTACCTCGCTTGCCAAAACCACCCGGCACCAGGATACCGTCTACATCCTCCAGAACGGAAATATCTATTTCCTTCTCCAGTTTTGCTGAATGAATCCAGCTGATCTCAACATCCACTCCATTTGCCAAACCGGCATGCTGCAGCGCTTCCCGGACGCTCATATAGGCATCCAGCAGTTCCACATATTTTCCGACCACAGCTACATTGACGCTTGGTTTCTGTTTCCGCACATTGGAAACCATTTCCCGCCAAGCGTCCCACGAGGGCGTCTGGCGTTCTTTTATCTTCATTTTTTGGACGATGAATTCTCCTACGGAGGCATCTTCAAGCATCAGCGGAATGTTGTAGAGAGTATCGGTGGTTTCCATAGGAATCACCGCTTTTTTCTCCACATCACAGAAGCGAGAAATTTTATCCAGGAGTTCTTCCTCTACCGGATGGTCCGAGCGGGCAATAATCATATCCGGAGAAATGCCGATTGACCGTAATTCCCGGACAGAATGCTGGGTGGGTTTTGTTTTTAATTCTCCTGTTGCGCCGATAAAAGGAAGCCAGGTGACATGGATGTAGAAGCTGTTTTTCCTACCGAGATCACCTCTCATCTGCCGGAAAGCTTCCAGGAAGGGCAGAGACTCAATATCACCCACTGTCCCGCCCACTTCCACCAGGACAATTTCAGCCCCGGTAGTTTTAGGAACCATGAAGATCCTCTGTATGATTACATCGGTAATGTGGGGAATAACCTGAATTGTTCCACCCAGGTAGTCGCCCCGCCTTTCCCGCATGATCACTTCTTCGTATACCTGGCCGGTTGTTACGTTGCAAACCTGGTTGAGGCTGGTATCGATAAATCGTTCGTAATGCCCAAGATCAAGATCAGTTTCAGCGCCATCATCCAGCACATAAACTTCTCCATGCTGATAGGGACTCATTGTGCCAGGATCGACGTTTATATAAGGATCCAGTTTTTGAATTGCTACTTTAAATCCCCGTTCCTTCAGCAGTCTGCCCAGGGCCGCGGCGGTTACACCCTTCCCCACTGAGCTTAACACACCACCGGTTAGAAAAATAAACTTTGTTTTCATATTGACCTTTGGATTAACCCTGTGAAGGTGATTTGATGGGTGGTCCTTGTTACTTAGTTATTCTTCCCTAAATGAAGAGGGGAGGACCTGGAATTCCAGACCTCCCCGCGAAATTGTTCTTGGTGGGATGGGTTGTCAATTACTCGATAAATTGACTGAGATCTTCCGCGGCCCGGCGCATCTCCAGGAAAACCAAACCTAATTTTGCTTTCTCTTTGGCGAGTACTGTTAACACGGCTTCATCGCCAATTGCCGATAGAATAACATAACCATCATCGCCGTGAATATAAACCTGGTCCAGGGTTCCTCTGTTTAATTCTGCAGCAATCCGGTCACCTAAACTCAGCATAGCGGCAGACATTGCGGAGACTCGATCCTCTTCAACGTCTCTCGGCAGCGCTGATGCTATTGTAAGTCCATCTACTGAAACGACTGCTGAAGCCTCAATCTCTGGCGTCGCAGCCTGCATCTCGCGCAAGCGCTTGACCATCTCTTCAGCTTTTGAAATAGCCATATCAGATTCTCCTTGATGACTGCAAGTCCAACTCTCTCTTGAGTTTACCATATCTTTTGATAGTTCAAGAACCTGTCTGGAGTGCCTAACACAAACGTCAACTGCCTTGAAGTAAAGACCGGGAGTTGGTGAGTCTGAGGGATTTTGTAAAGGGAAATCTGTTAGTCCTGAGCTAATTATACCTGGAACAACCCCCGAGGTAATAACAACCTCCGAGGTCCAAAGGACCTCGGAGGTCTCTCTAGAAAGGGCGACCCACCGCCCTTCGTCACTTCCTTTGGTCGCAGGACAGGTGTCGCCATTACATAACCATTACCTGCCTTCCGGAACGTTGACCATTAACTCACCCCGTGCTACACTCAAGTCGTGAAAAGACTGACCTGGCTTTCTCGGGTATTTATTCCTCTTCTGGTGATGAGTATATTTCATCAAGCTCAACCGGCAGCCGCCCAGGCTCCGACGATTTCTCCCAGTATCTTTATCCAGAGTCCCCGGGAAGGGCAGGCTTTACAGGGAATTGAAACCATTGAGGGAAAAATCAGAGGAGAAGGATTTATCTCTGGAAAACTATCATTCAGTTATGCCGCGGATGGTCCAGAAACATGGTTTTTTATCGCCGATATCCTGCCGGGAGCTGAAGAGAGTTCCCAAACATCAGTAAAAGTGGAATGGGATACCACCCAGATTACAGACGGGAATTACCATTTGCGGTTAGTTGCAGAGTATGATGGAAGCGCAACCATTTTTGAGCTGATTCCAAATTTGCGGGTCCGCAATCATTCGCCTGTGGAAACATCAACGCCTGCCCCCGCGGACACTCAGGAGGATGCGGATCACGCCGTCACCCCAACCCCGAGGTCAGCACTTCAAGAGACCCCCACACCCCTACCAGAGAACCCGGCAGTGCTGGAATCGGATGACCTGTACCGGGTTTTGATTATCACCGGGATCCTGATTTTGGGTGCATTTCTGATTGGCGCGATCTATTTAAGAGTCAAAAAAGGTTTCAGGTGATTGGATCAAAACATGATTGGAAGAAAAAAACCTTTCTTAATCGTCGGATTGGGTAATCCGGGACGAGAATATCGGAATAACCGGCATAATATCGGCTTTATGGTCCTTGACCAGTTAGCCGGGAAACTTGACACATCCTTTTCAAAGATGAAGATGAACGCGTTAATGACCGCGGTAAGATACAAAGGCTGCCGGATTATTCTCCTCAAACCCCAGACCTTTATGAACTTGTCCGGGAAAGCAGCAGCCTCTTTTATCCGGTTTTATAAACTCCCTCTCGAAAACCTGCTGGTCGTTTATGACGATGTTGATTTACCGTTCCAGGCCTTAAGGCTGCGTCCGAATGGCGGTGATGCGGGACAAAAAGGAGTTCGGTCTATCATCCAGGAACTGGGGACCAAGGATTTTCCCCGCCTGCGGGTTGGTATCAATCGTCCCCCGGGCCGAATGTCAGTCAGTTCCTATGTATTGCTTAATTTCTCGGACCAGGAAGTTGAGACCCTCTCGTTTGTGCTTGACCAGGCTGCAGATGCGATTCTCGCCTTTGTGGAATTGGGTTTAAATCAAGCGATGACAACCTTTAATCAGAACCCGGCACACGAATAAAATCCCTATGCAGGAAGAACTACTAAATAGAATTCAGGAACAACCGGTGTTTCAATCGCTGGTTGCCGATATCCGTTCAGGAAAAAAGCCCGGCATGGTTGGATTGCCGAGAGCGGTCCGGCTGCCGGTCCTGGCTGCTTTGAAATCAGCTTTAAACCGGCCGATTCTGCTCATCACAGACAGGACGGATCGAGCACTGGTTCTGGAGGATGAGTGGAGTTTCTGGGTCCCGGAGCAGGACCTGGTGCTTTTTCCCGAACCTGACCCCCTGTATTATGAAAAAATATCCTGGAGCAGAAAGACCAGGCGGGATCGGCTCAAAATACTTGCTGGGTTGTCGTCTTCTTTGATCCCAGGATACACCCCAGTTGAAAGTCCACAAGCGATAGTAGCGCCGGCCAGGGCTGTGTTTACCCGAACTTTACCCCGGCGGGAGTTTCTAAAATCAACCCAGATAATTCGGAATAAAGGGAATCATAAACCGCAAGTTTTAGCGGCGGAGTGGGTTCGATGCGGTTATGAAGTTTCCCCGATAGTTACTTCACCTGGTCAATTTGCCAGAAGGGGAGGGATACTGGATATCTGGCCCCCTGGAGATCGTTTTCCGGCCCGGATTGAATTTTTCGGTGATGAAGTTGAAATGCTGCGGCGTTTTGATCCCGAAAATCAGAGAACAATCCAAATAATTGATTCACTGCTGATCAATCCGGCAAGAGAATTTTTATTACCAGACCACCCCGGTCAATCTCCAGCTGATATTGGTGAGGAATATATTGAATACTACATCCCTGATCTCTATCAAGAAAAAACTTCCTTGCTGAACTACCTTCCCCTGGATACGCTCATTTTCCTCGATGATGAGGAAATCATGCGGGAAACTGCGCTTGAGATATCCGGTCAAGCTGAATCCCTAAGAAAGGGGTATCAACAGGAAGGAACCATTCCGGAAGAGTTTGGGCTGCCTTATATTACTTGGGATGACTTTAAACTTGACCTGGAAAATCACAACCCGATAGCACTTGGACCAGTGAGGACTGGATCTGAACCCTGTTTAGGGATGATGTTTTCTGCCAATCAACTCTTTGGGGGCGAGCTTAAAACGTTTGTATCCCACATCGCTGGAGTAATTCAAGGAGACGGGATTCCTGTTATTGTCTCCCGGCAAGCCCTCCGGCTGCAAGAAATCTGGAAAGAACGCGCGACATACCCGGAAACAGCGGTATTTATTAAAGGCAGCATTGAAGGCGGTTGGGTTATGACGCCGGAAGTCGGGAAAGAAGTACACATTTTTTCTGATGGGGAAATCTTTGGCTGGCGGCGGATTCAACCCCGCAGAAAACCTGTTCACCGGGCATTGTCTCCTGAGGTTGACTACAGCGATTTTAAGGACGGGGATTGGGTTGTCCACCTGGATCATGGGATTGGCAGATATGGCGGGCTGGTTTCCCGTCAATTAGCCGGCATTGAAGGGGAGTATCTGGCTGTAGAGTATGCAGATGGGGATCAATTGTATGTTCCAGCACCCCAGGCAGACCGGCTCACCAGATATGTTGGTCCTGACCATCATGACCCCAAAATAACCCGCCTGGGCAGCAACCGCTGGGGATTAACTAAATCCCGGGTAAAGGAAGAGGTAATAGAAGTTGCCCAGGACTTGCTGGAGCTATATTCGAAGCGGGAGACAGTCCGGGGATATGCTTTCAGCCCGGATACTGCCTGGCAGCAGGAATTGGAAGCCAGCTTTCCTTATCTTGAAACAGAGGATCAGCTGCACGTATTAACTATGGTCAAAGAAGACATGGAAAAACCGAAACCGATGGACCGGTTAATATGCGGTGATGTTGGATACGGTAAAACAGAGATAGCCGTCAGGGCAGCCTTTAAAGCGGTGATGGATGGAAAACAAGTTGCCATTCTGGTTCCGACTACTGTGCTTGCCCAGCAGCATTATGATACCTTCCTGGAGCGGATGGGCGGATTTCCGGTTGAGATCCGGATGTTATCCCGCTTCCGGACACCTAGCCAGCAGAGTAGAATCCTGAGCGGATTGGTTAAAGGATCAGTGGATATTGTGATCGGCACCCACCGGCTGCTTTCCTCAGATGTGATCTTTCATGATCTGGGATTAATGATTGTTGATGAGGAGCAGCGTTTTGGTGTTTCTCACAAAGAAAAGATCAAAGCCAAAAGAACCGATATCGATGTTTTAACCCTGACTGCTACTCCGATCCCCCGGACCATGTATATGGCATTAACCGGGGTGCGAGATATTTCCCGGATAAACACACCTCCTGAAGAGCGTCTGCCGGTTGTTACTCATGTTAGTCCTTACGACCCGGCATTGATCCAAAAAGCGATCTGGAGAGAGTTGGAACGGGGAGGACAAGTGTTTTTTGTTCATAATCGGGTCAAAACCATCGATGCTATGAAATCCCACCTGACAAAGATGGTGCCGGAAGCCAGGATTGGAATAGCTCACGGGCAAATGGCAGAAAAGGATCTTGCGGAGAGGATGAGGGAATTTACCGCGGGAGAAATTGACCTGCTGCTTTCCACCTCTATTATTGAGTCGGGCTTGGATATTCCTAATGCCAATACCCTGATTGTTGACCGGGCGGATATGTTCGGTCTGGCACAGCTCTACCAGCTGCGGGGCAGGGTGGGCAGGGGAGCGCAGCTCGCTTATGCCTACTTCTTTAAGCAGCGCCAGAAATCTCCTACAGTAGAGGGACGGCTTCGCCTGGAAACTATAGCGGAGCATACAGAATTAGGCGCCGGCTATTCAATTGCCATGCGGGATCTGGAAATCCGCGGATCCGGCGATATACTCGGAACTCAACAGTCAGGTTATATCGCTGCTGTTGGTTTTCATCTTTATACCCGACTGCTGGCAGATGCTGTAAATCGCTTGAACAAGGATAAACCCGATACCCGGGATAAGAGAGAATTACCTTTCCAAATCCTCCGCCCCATGGTGCGGATTGACCTCCCCTTACCGGTAGGCATTCCAGAGGACTACATTCAGGACCGCTCAGTCCGGTTGAGTCTTTACCGGCGGGCTGCTTCGATTCTCAACTCAGAGCAGATAGAGGGGCTCAGAAATGAATTCGTTGACCGTTTTGGGCCGCTTCCGGAAACTGTGGAAAACCTTCTTCTTCAATTGGAGATCAAATTGCTTGCTGAGAGTGCCGGACTGGAAGGCATCTCTATTCAGAGCGGACAATTAAATCTTCAGTATCCGGAAGGAAAACCGCTGCCTCAACCTTGGGAATTTGATTCCCGGGTGCGATTTGGTGAATCATCGGTCTGGATCCCGCTGGATTTGAAAAGTGGCGATTGGGTTGGGGAGTTAATCTTAACCCTGGAAGGTTTAACCTCCCACTAGGTAGAGCTGGATTTAACCTATCGCTCTTTGACAATCTGTGATGTCAAAGGTATAATTGACGCTTGTCGAAAAATGAAGAGTAATGTGGAGTGTGTTTTATGGCGAACGAAGAGTTAAAGACGCCTGAAACAATTGAAGACTTAGAACCTAAGATGAAGGTTGTCGGGAAGGTGTTAAAAACCTCACTGGCTGGCGCGATTGTTGATGTTGGTGTCGGGGTACCTGGTTTAATCCATATTTCAAAAATTCAAAAAGGATCAGTTACCCGCGTAGCTGATGTTTTGAAAATAGGTCAGGAAGTAGAAGTCTGGATTCAAAGAACTGACTTGGAGAAAAAAAAGATTGAATTGACCATGCTTGAACCGGTAGGAATGGACTGGCTGGAGATTAAACCCGAGATGGAATTAATTGGTAAAGTCACCCGGATAGAAAAGTATGGTGTGTTTGTAGATATCGATGCGGAAAGACCCGGCCTGGTTCACATCAGTGAGATGGCTCACGGATATGTCCGTACCCCAAATGATATTGTCAAGAAGGGTGATGAGGTGAGTGTAAAAGTCCTCAAAGTTAACCGCCGCAAGAAACAAATAAAATTAAGCATGAAAGCACTTGAGGAATCACCCCAGGAAGCTTTACATTTTGAGGAAGACGAAGACGAGATAAGAGAAGCAACCCCTACAACTTTTGAAGCAGCCATTCGAAAAGCAATGGACGACAGTGATGGGAATAATGAATTGGCGGAGATCCTCTCAGAACTGGAAACCTAAAGAACCCAGGATCTGGATTAAATACAAAAGGGCTGCAGAACGTTGAGCAGCCTTTTTTTGTTTTCCGAATATCTTTATTTGATAGTTTTTTGCACAATCAAATGATCAGAGATTCAGCGCATTTTTATTATATTGATGGCTATAATAATTACGGGTTGTTAATTATTGTAGTGGACCTAAAACTAGGAAAGATTACTTGATGGGAGAGGACTGAAGAAAGAAAAGCAAATACACCAATTAAAAGATATTTTTTTAGTATGGAGGCATCAGGATTGAAATCACTCAGGTTTGTTTTCCAATTCACGCATAAATACGCTGGCGTGTTAAGTTTAACCATCTTGAGCATGCTGCTGTTGGTTGGAGTTCAGCTGTATGCTCCCTGGCTGGTTAAATCAATGATAGAAATTGCTACAGATTCCGCCGGGGGTCAGGATGATTTGAGCCGGATAACCCAATTGGCGTTATTGGCGTTGATACTCTATGCTGCCAGGGCTGTTTTACAATTTGTCCGTAGTTATTTGGCTCACGTTGCAGGGTGGAATGTGGTTGCAGATGTGAGATCGATGGTCTATCAACATTTGCAGCGCTTATCGCTTCGTTTTTATGAAGACAAACAAACCGGACAATTGATGTCCCGGGTGGTGAACGATGCGGATTTGATTGAGCATTTGATTGCCCATGCTGTGCCGGATGTGATTGCAAATTCACTTATGCTGGTGGGTGTCATTGCTGTTTTAGCAAGTATGAATTGGAAACTCACTTTGTTGAGTATGATCCCGGTTCCTATGATTGTGTTGGCGATGCAGGGGTTCACCAAATACGTGCGACCAGCGTTTCGCGCCAGGCAATCGATATTGGGAGAGCTTAATGCTGCGCTTAACGACAATCTTTCTGGTGTGCGAGAAATCAAGGCTTTTACCCGTGAGGAAAACGAATTGAGCCAGGTCGGCAAACATATTGCCGGTTACCGGGATTCTACCTTGCGAGCGCTGCGCTTGATGGCAACCTTTCACCCTGTTGTTGAGTTTGCAACTTCATTGGGCACAGTTGTGTTGATTTATTTTGGCGGTCGCTTTGTTTTGGGGGAAACTTTGGCAATTGGTGGACTGGTGGCTTTTTTCCTCTATTTGGAATTGCTTTACCAGCCGGTGCGCGCTTTGAGCGGTGTCTGGGAAAGTGTTCAACAAGCACTGGCAGGTGCAGAGCGGGTAGCAGAAGTTCTGGACGAAGCTCCTGATATTATTGAAAAACCAGATGCAGTTGAATTGGAGGGAAGAGCAGCTGGAGCTATTGTGCTCAAAGATGTGAGTTTCCGCTATTCCGTCGGCGATACTGTCTTGGAGGATATCAACCTGAATATCCACCCGGGTATGGTTGTTGCCTTAGTGGGACCCACGGGAGTTGGCAAGACCACTTTGGCAAACCTGATCCCCAGGTTCTATGACGTAAGTGAAGGATCCATTGCCTTAGACGGCTTTGACATTCGAAACCTGACCATTCAGAGTGTTCGCCAGCAGATCAGTATGGTACTGCAGGATGTCTTCCTGTTTCATGGCACAGCAGGTGAGAATATTATATTTGGCCGCCAGGGCGCAACCAAAGAAGAAATGATTAACGCTGCCAGAATTGCAAACGCCCATGAATTTATCACCCATTTGCCTGATGGATATGACACAATGATTGGGGAGCGGGGGGTAAAGCTGTCCGGGGGTCAAAAGCAGCGGATAGCGATTGCCAGGGCAGTCCTTAAAGATGCCCCGATCTTAATCCTTGATGAAGCCACCTCCTCAGTAGATACCGAAACCGAGTTGTTGATCCAACAAGCCCTGGAGCAGTTAATGGTGGGAAAAACGGTCATTGTGATTGCCCACCGCCTGTCTACGATTCGAAGCGCAGATCTTATCGTGGTTTTGGATGGCAGCCGGATAGTCGAATCTGGCCCCCACGAAGAATTAATGACCAGGGATGGATTGTACAAGCGGTTGAACAAAATTCAGCTGGAAATCAATCCCCAGACATTGAGTTAAAACCGAGTGCGAGTCGGATTCATCTGGAGTTGGGCGGCACAATTATTCCATTACCACTTCTGCGGAAGATCCGTTGTTTTTCCTTAGAAACTTGCCCCAGGCCAAAGCGCCTAATACTCCAAAACCAGCCATCAAAGCAATGTCCACCAAACCAAAGCAGACAGTACCCCCAATTATTCCTATCCAATAACTTGATCCAATCGCAGACTGTCCGCCTGTCTGAAACCCAAAATTCTCTAGTAATTGTGCTGCGCCTTCTGGACCCACTATTATGGAATTGATTACGGCTCCAATTGCCTGGCCTAACGCCATCCCAATACCAGCGATGACACCAGCTATGGCGCCAGTTTTCAATGTTTCATTTCCTTCCTCCGGTTGCTCAAACACGCCTGCCAAGAAACCCGCTCCCAGACCTAATAGCAGCGTAAGACAGGGCACACATAACGGACTTAGCAATGCTACTCCAACCGCAAACAACAATGCTACCAATCCGATGATGATTCCAGCTTTAAACATATTCGTTACTCCTTTTTATTTTTTATTCTCAATTTCCTGATTTGTTTGATTTAAGAGTACCCTTTTCTTATGCTAACATTCTAACTATTTTTTCCCCAGAAGGTTCATCATCAATAGAGATTCAACTGCCTAACACTTGTTTTCAATGTCCAATCCCTTCCCATTTTCTTTTTTAAGTCGCCTGGTGGATTAGCTCATCAGCCGGTGGCATCAGATACGTCATTCCCGCCGGGTGGGGGTAGGGGGTGTTCGGCGGCATGAGTGCCAAGCAAATATTCAAACGCCAGCGTAAAATCTGATCCATCATAGATAAAACTTTTTCCCCTTTTACCTGCCCACTTCTTTACCCGCCAATGGTCGAGAACTGGAGAGTAAAACATAGTGCGATTCTCCATGCTCAAATGCATTGCTTCCCCCCATTTCATTAGGGATTCTTTGATTATTTCCATATTTAATCCTTTCCGACTGCCTGACAGTAGTACCCATTTGTTCTATGTTTGCGAAGGGTACCTGGCAACGGTTTCCAGTAATCAGTGATCAGTATTCACCCGGTCCCCCCCTCACCCAGTCTCCCAGTCAGTCTTTAGGTGGTCAGGTACCCTGTCCTGAGACCTAAGGTCGTACTAAAGGCAGAGGGGGTTAGGTGACAAATTCAAATGAAAGTTGCAACCATTTCACAAAGACTCGAGGTAACTTGTTACCATACTTATAAGAGTATTTACCTTCTTTTTGCTGAAACCCAAGTCGTGACCTGCCCCATTCAATTGCACATGATGCCCACATGATAACAAAGATAAGGTGCGTTTTACATCATCGTCCGAGACGACTCCTCCACACATTGGATCTGCCTGAATTAATAAGGTTGGACAAGTAATGCTTTTCAAAATCATTTCCAGGTCTACTTGATTAACATACTCATCCAGGCATCCTTCAGCATGATACTGGATTACATCTGGGTCCATGAGGCTTGTTGTCTCAGCCATCTGTTTGAGATAGGTTTCATCTACTCCTGGCAGATCGCCAAACCGTATCGGTTTATCTTGTCCTGGCAACGATACTGGCACGTTAGAAAGCTCAATTTCAAACTCTGGAATAGATAAGTCTGAAATTGCTAGAGCCCGGAATGAATGCCACAATTTGATTCTCTCCACACTGCCCTCGTACGCAAGAAAGCGTTCCATGTTCAGTGGCGGATCTCCAAGTATGACACCACTTACCTTCTCTTTCATTTCCATCGCGACCAGTAAAGCAATCCAACCTCCCAATGAATGACCAAAAAGAATCGCATTCCCTGCAACTTGACTTTCAAGAAAGGCGACAATGTCTGACACATAGTGCTCAGGACGATACTTGCCTGGTAAGCGTCCAGATTTACCATGCCCGCGCAAATCTAAAGCATAGATGTGACACCTCTTCGCTAAAGGTGGAATGATAGGTAAAAATGATTGCCAGCGATCACCCCCACCGTGAAGCAGCATGAGTGGGGGACCAGATGACGGCACCTCAGCGTAGTTGATTGTTACCTCGCCTGTATTGAAGGTCTTTTCCTGAATATTCTCCATGGTCAATCTCTTTTATCAGTAAATATAACGGGCAGTGATTTGCTTCCACATAATGGATGAGCTTAGCGAAGCATCCTTTAGGGCATTTGTCCTGAGCGAACCCCGAGCACTTCGCTTCGCTTTGTATAAATTCCACCGAGGGGGGAGACGAAGGGTTGCGAAGCCCTTTAACATCGCTTTGCTTCGTTCCCTTCGATAAACTCAGGGCAGGCTGGACAGGCCTATACTTCGGGTAAAGGGCACCTGGTGCCGGGTTCCAGTATTCAGTAATCAGTGTTCAGTAATCAGTAACTTTGTTTTTACTGCTCACCCTGTCTCTCTGTCCCAAAAGTCTCCTTGTCACTCTGCAGGCGGTCAGGTGCATTTTCTTCAGATCAATACGAAAATATCGGTTGAATATCAAACTCATCCATAATGGCCTTCATTTCTGCAGCAGATGGTCGCTTCTGATAGCGAGATGCAGCAGCTAACATTTTAGGAAGAATCCCCATATCTCCCGCCGTAATCAGGAAGCTTTCTGGCAAACCCATTGACCAATGCATCGACTTTTCAATAGCATCAGGAGTGTCTAATGGTTCATAGAAATGAGTATTGTGCGTTTTTGGACGGTTCTCCCATGGTCGGCGGGCAATAGATTTGATGATCTGTACTGCTACTTTGCGCTTACGGCACAATCCAATTAATTCATTGAAAGCATCTGCATAACGGGGATTCTGCATTTGCCAATAACTGTATGGAAGCAAGACTGTATCAAAATCAAAATTCTCTAGGCTTCTTTTATGCATAGCTGGCACCTTGCTGCCGTGGCCTGTCACACCCAGGAATCGGACTAAGCCTTTGTCGCGCGCTTCAATGAAAGCTTCTAAAGCTCCTCCTGAACCCATCGCTTTTTCCCAACCTGCCGGGTTAGTCAAACCATGCATTTGCCAGAGATCCACATAGTCAACTCTCAATTGATCCAATGATCGCCGAAGATTTTTCCATGCTCCTTCGTACGTGCGGCTTCGTGACTTGGTTGCGATGAAGAAATCATCACGATGTTGCTTCATCCATGATCCAATGCAATTCTCGGAATTTCCGTACATAGGCGCTGTGTCAATATGGTTTATTCCATATTCCAGCAATAATTCAAGAATGCCAGCGGCATTTGCTTGGGTTGCATTGCTGAGAGCATATGCGCCGAATATGATCTGAGAGCTTGTATGTCCGGTGCGTCCAAAAAGTTGTTTGGGAAGCATTTCTAAACGCTCCTTGAATATTGTCGCTAATCAAATCTTTCAGGCACCTAACGGATGAGCTCACTCGCACTGAGCGGAGCGCGAAGCGCGCAGGCGATAGTGTCGGGTGCAGTGGGGGTTAGGAAGCACATTCAATGTATTTAAGAAAAATGTTCTTTGTACTTATGAATATACTCTCTTTGGAGTTTACCCAAAGGATCTTTATACTCATAAAATAAATTATCTAGCTCATCAAGTTGGTCATGAATATCATTAATAATGTTATCAAGAAGAACCTGTCGATCAGGCCATATCTTTGGAGGAAGACCATTTGGAAACAAAGAGTTTCCTTTTCTTACCAGATCAGCTGTGTAAGAAGCGCCAATTGATTCCAGAGCAAAAGGGACATCTTGAGCATAGTCGGAACCAGAGTTGCCATAATACTGCGCAAAACCACCATTATTAATTTCCATCTCTAGTTGGTCAATCATAAAAATGATCTGCTCAGGTTTGGTTAGATTATCAAAACCATTTTTATAGTACTTATTGAATAGGTGTTGACCAAGTTGAATAAGCAAAGAATTGTCCTCGGTTTGATTCAGAAGGCTTTCAATGTCAATTTTCTTTTCTTGTGATTTTTCTTTCATTAAGTAAATACTTATAATTAACAAACCAATACTGATGATAAATAACACTGCGCAAACGATCAGACCGATTAGAGTATTGTCTCTCCCACAAAACGCACAAAAATTATAAATATATCCGTCGTAAGCGTATTCAGCAAGGACTGGGTCAATTTCTGTTAATCTGCTATATCTCTCAAATGTCTGTCTGCTGATCACTCCTCTCAGCGGTGAATTATCCCTGACTTCTCTGCACGTCACTTCCTTAGAGAACATTGCCACCAGCACAAGGGTTTCTGCCTCATTAGAAAGTATTACATGTTCCCGCAGTGCTTCACCGCCCATTAAGAAGTCAATAATCCCGTTAATAAACTTTTCTCTTTCTGATGATTGGGAATTCATTTCTTGGCATTGAAGGCCTGTTATATCAATTTCGACCCACTGATTGAACTGGAGAAAGGCTATGCCTGGCTGAAGCATTTCCGGACTTATTGGTTTTGGGCGAGAAGGGGTTATTTTATAATCCTGCCAAAGATTTACCAAAAGAATGGCGGTACCTGCTGCCATAAATAAACTAAAAACTATGGCAAATTTGTGCTTTTTGAGAATCAAATAATTCAGGATATCTGGAAACACCACCTATACCTCCTTCCTTTAATAAGTAATCCATTATCTGATCTAATCCCCACCAACATTAATGTCCATTTATTTCTTTATCTTCTCCGAATGGTGCGTCAGGCAAACCAATCATGATTCCTGGTGCAATCTCTCCTAAGAATTGAAGCCTAGGAAGCCCCTTAGCACTGAGTCCGATTATGTAAAACGCATTGTGAAATGCACCATATTTTTGTATATGAGACATCTCGTAGTTATACTCCTCAAAGAGGAACATGAAATACTTTCTTATCAGTTCAATATACTCTGCCCACTGCTTGTTTGATTCTTTAGACTCAACCATATTTCCTTATGAAATTAGAATTACCTTTCAATTCCTAACGGATGAGCTCAGCGGCGCGCTCCCCAGCGTTCGCTGGAGCGGAGGTTATGCTGCGTTTTGTGGGTATGTCATTAAGGCGCCGACATTTGGGATTCGTCGAGGTGAATAATTTGGTAATCACGATCGGCAGGAAAGTCATAAACTGCACCGATTCGTTTCGCTAACCCAAGTATATCTGTTTCCCAGACATCGTTCCAATCGAGATCAGTTTCTTCCTTAAGTGGTTTGCCTTCATCAGTAACGACTTCGCCATCAACACTGACTACTACACGACGTTTATTCCCTGAATCAAAGACGGTGATCCCATACGTGCCAGACACACCTTCACAAATCCAGCCAAAGATGCGATTATTCCATTTGCGGGAATATTTCAACCAGACATCATTTATTAAAAGGACAAGTTCAGGGTCAATGATATAAGTCCACCCATGTGCAAAATAAGCAGCTTTTGCGACTCTGTTTCTATCCGGATTCCACCCAAGTTCTTCTGATACCTGATCTCCAGATTTTACTGTAAAGGAATCTTCTACTATATATTCGCAATCTTCAAGAACACCAGCTATCTCAGAAAGATGGTTCCCCTGAATTGACACCAAACTAATATGCAAACTCATATGAAACCTCCTCTAAATAAAGCTTGCCGCCTAACGGCTTTGAGCTAAGCGGCGCCGGCTATGACCGAGATATGGATTTGCCGCTGCTATAGGCGTCCGCTTCAGCGATTTGTTAGATGGCACTCACACATTCTGGATAATATGAAACGTAACTAGTCCCACCAAAACCCATCAATCAATTTTTTCGAAATTTCTGAAATGATCTCTTCTCTCGGATACGTATTGAGTTTCAGAGTTTCCGCTTGATCATCAAGATGGGCGTTCATGTCTTCAGATAGAGTTTTCAATCTGAATGATACTGCCTCTATAGTGGCTCTTAAGATCCTGATTCTATACTTCCTGTCATATTCCTTGAGCTTATCTATCACTTCTTCCGTCGAAACGTCTTGGTTTACGCCTCTCGACTCCGCAAGTCTTATTGCTTCGAATTGAGAAGATGCTATTGCAATAACGATCTCAGGGTAATTATTCTTTTCTTCACCGAGCCATTTATCATTTCCAAGGAATGCAATGTATTGATCCGGGAGTTTATCCTGGAGAATATCAACCAGCTTTCTGGGGTTCATTTCTCTGGAGTAGCTAATAATTAATGAAATCGCTCCTTGTTTCTTTCTTCTTCCGAACTCGACAGTCATATAAGGCCGTATTGGTCCATCATAGTACTCACGGATTATCTCGATTGCCGAATCATACTCTCTTCCAATATCCACAAATGCATCCTTTCATCCAGATGGCTGCCACCGAAAGAGAAGTGCCATCTAACGTTAATTATGTTTCACTTGCGCGATAATAGAATAATGCATTATCTTGCCCTAAATAGCAGCCATTTTGTTGCCCGATTCAATTTTAGTATAGCATCACGAATGCCGTACATTATCAATAATATTGATTACTATCACAGTTTGCCAGGGATCCGCAGGCAAAGATTCCTGATTATTAAGTATGCGCAGTAGCGGCAGATAAACTCTGAATAGTTTGTCCTCCGCTATCATCACCAAATCCGCAGAAGGCATTTACAGATAGGTGTCACTGGTCTATTATTTAATCCAAAGGGCCATTTGGCAGGAGAGAAATCCTCGAGAATTACTTCGTTATAATTTTAGACCAGGCAACTCTACCCGCAGATAACCAGTGGACTTGACATGAAAGCAGGAAATCAGTTTTCCCGGATTGTGGTTGCGATCGGTCTTTTGTCGTCGGCGACTTTATTGTTTGAAACTGCTCTTATCCGGTTTCTGGCGATCGCGCAATTTTACCATTTCGCTTTCCTGGTGGTCAGTCTGGCTTTACTCGGCTTTGGTGCCAGCGGTACTCTGATCTCAGTTTTCCCAAAAATCAAAGAGATTCCTTTAGAGAAAACACTATCAAGAGTAGGTATTGGGTTTGTGATCAGTGTCTGGGTAGCTTTTTTGATTGTCAATTGGCTTCCCTTTGATTCTTACAGCATTGCCTGGGAACGCCGGCAGATACTCTTTTTTATCCTCTATTATTTTTCTCTCTCCCTTCCTTTCCTGGTAAGCGGATTAGGACTCGGTACAATTTTAGCGGTCATTGACGAAAAACACAACCTGGTCTATGCCGCAAACCTGATTGGATCCGGGTTGGGAGTAATCCTCGCTCCTGTAGTATTGGCTTTTTCCGGCATTTTAGGAGTACTGCTTTGTTGTGGAATATTCGGCGCCGGATGCTCTTTTTTAGTGAAAACCGCTTTAACAAAATCTCAAAAATACCGAATAAAATACAGCTTATTCTTGATCGTCTGTCTTACGGTGTGGATTGGTATCTCAGCCTTAAACTTTCAAGGAAGATCACCTTTGGGTATAGTCATTTCCCCCTACAAGGAACTTGCTTATGCCCGCAGATTTCCAGGTGCGACGACTTTGTTTGCTAAATGGGATGCAGTTTCCCGGGTAGATGTGCTGGCGGATGCTGGAACCCGGAGATTTCCGGGATTAAGCTATGTTTACAGCAGCGAACTGCCTTCTCAAAATGGTTTATCCATTGATGGGGGTGCTCTTCAGCCAATCACGTTAACAGAGCCAGCCGATTTTACAGCTGGAGAATGGATGCCGGAATATTGGGCATTTTCAATGCAATCTAATCCGGATGTCCTTGTTCTGGATCCCGGTGCCGGATTAGGAATTTTACAGGCTTTAGCGGGCGGAGCCGAATCGATTTCTACTGTGGTCGAGAATCGACTGCTGCTGGAAGGTGTTCAAAAGTCATCACCCGGATACCATGTTTTTGAACACCCCCGGGTGCAGGTTTTTATCGGGAACCACCGGGCGTTTCTTCAACAGACAAATAAAATCTATCATGTTGTCTTTTTGCCGCTAACTGACCCTTACCAACCGGTCTCAAATGGGGTATACAGTCTATCTGAGAATTACTTGTTGACTGAGGAAGGGATTAAAAACGCTTTGGGAAGCTTAGCTCCAGGGGGGGTGTATGTGAGCAGCAGGTGGCTTCAAAATCCTCCCAGTGAAGGACTGCGATTGGTCAGCACTCTGCTTGAATCCCAGAAGGACCTTGGAATTCAGAATCCCCCGGATAATTTTGTGATTTACCGCAGCATCCAAACCATGACGGTTCTGGTTAAACCAGACGGATGGAGCAAAACTGAATTAAACTCCCTGCGGTCATTTTTGGAGCGCTGCCGTTTTGATCTGGTTTGGGCTCCGGACATCCAGATGAATGAACTTAATCAATGGAACAGGATGCCGGAACCAATTTATCATCAAGCGGTCAAGAGTTTATTCCAATCAACAAACCAGAGGGAGTTTTATACCTCCTATCTATTTAACATTTCCCCACCATCCGACAATCATCCCTTCTTCTTTCACTTTTTTACCTGGAGCCAGACTCCTCAAATCTTGGACACGCTAGGGAAAACCTGGCAGCCGTTCGGCGGAAGTGGATACTTCCTGCTGATTTTTTTATTGGCTTTGGTTCTACTTCTCAGCAGCCTGATGATCCTTCTTCCTTTGGTATTAAACAGGAAGAGCTGGATTGGGAAAGGTTTTCCAGGAAAAGCTAAGATACTCCTTTATTTTGGTTTAATTGGTATCGGTTTTATGTTCATAGAGATCCCCCTGATCAGTCAATGGACTTTGTTTTTAAGCACTCCAATTGCTGCCTTTACAGCCGTTGTAGGGATCCTGCTGCTCTCCTCAGGTTTGGGAAGTATGGCTGCCAAAAATACCTGGCGGCATCAGACCTTGATTTATCTCCAGCTCCTTCTTCTCGGAGGAGGATTTGTGGCTGTTTGTACATTAAATAAGGAAATGGTACTAGGCTGGCCGCTGTGGATCCGCTGCCTGGCAGCCTGTTTGGGATTGTCTCCGCTGGGTTTCTGTATGGGTTTGTTTTTTCCCAAGGGGATTTCCTGGATAAAAAATGAGATCCCTGCCATGGTTCCTTGGGCCTGGGCAATCAATGGGAGCGCTTCGGTTATTGCATCGGTAGCTACTGCAATTCTATCCCTTCAAGCTGGTTATCCACTGGTATTGATCCTGGGCGGGTGTGCTTATCTCGGCGCCTGGATGATCCTCAGAATCCAATTGGATTAATGTTCTCCGGTAAAAGGGACAAAAGTGACAGCACCAAGGTTGGACGCGATCAATTCCCCCTCGAGTTTTTCAAACAGCCAGAGAGTTTGAACAGCGCCGATTGGACCGATCGGGATCACTAAACGACCGCCTTCAGCCATCTGCACCTGAAGCAGCAGTGGAAGATGATCTGGGGCAGCAGTGACGATTATCGCATCAAAAGGCGCATATTCTTCCCAGCCGAAATACCCATCTGCATTCAGGACCTCGATATTTGAATAACCGAGTTCTTTCAGCAGTTCTTTTGCTTCTGCTGCTAATTCCGGAATGATTTCTATGCTGAAAACCTGGGTTACCAACTCGGCCAGGACAGCCGCCTGGTAGCCGCTGCCTGTCCCTATTTCTAATACCCGATCCCCTTCTTCCAGCTGGAGAGCCTCGGTCATCAAGGCGACAATGTAGGGTTGGGAGATCGTTTGTCCATAACCGATTGGTAGGGGATGATCAGCATAAGCCTGTGAGAGATAGCGGTCAGGCACAAATTCATGGCGTGGAACGGATTTCATGGCTGCTAAAACCTTTGTGTCCTCCACACCCCGGGCTTCGATTTGCCTGAGGACCATGTTTTCTCGATCTTCAATGGTTGGATCCTGGGATAGATTGAGATCAGGCGAGGAAGTTTGAGTCGATTGAGATTGCGGCTGGTCTCCTCCTGCTTGTTGGTCAGATACCGTTGAACGACAGCCCAAAAGCACCATGATCAGGATGACCAGAGCGATAAGGCAGCGGGGAATAATTCGTTTTGAAATTATCATATTCATCTCCAAGATAACCCGGTATGTTGGGTAATTTAATCGTATCCTAATTTGTCGGAACCTGTCAACTCGATTTTGTTCATCAGGAAAACAATCGGGATATAATGGGGTTTGTTACGGTATTGAAGGAGGCAATTTCATGAGTGGAAAATTAGTTCTTGTGGCAGGGAATATCGGCACCGGGAAAACTTCCCTGACCGAACGGCTGGGTGACCGGCTGGGGTGGCGGACAGCTTATGAATCTGTTATTGATAATCCTTACCTGAGTGATTTTTATCAGGATATGGCCGCCTGGTCTTTTAACCTGCAAATATTTTTTCTGGGTCACCGCGCTCAGCAGCATCTGGAACTTGTCCGGGACAGCAATTCGGCAATTGCGGACAGGAGCATTTACGAGGATGTAAAAATCTTCGCCCGGGCACTTCATCACCAGGGAAGTCTTTCCGAACGGGATTATATGTCCTACCGCAGGGTGTTTCAGCTGATTGCGGATCACTTGCCTGAACCTGACCTTTTGATTTACCTGATCGCTTCTCCTGAAATTTTGCTCCACAGAATTGAAGAGAGGGGAAGGAAAATGGAATCGGGAATTACCCTGGAATATCTGTCGCTGCTGGATTCGTTTTATGATGACTGGATGAACACATTTGACCTCTGTCCGGTGCTGAAAATTCGATCGGACGATCTGGATTTTGTCCATCAGAAAGGACATCTGGATATTGTTGCCAATCTTGTCCAGGAGAAATTAACCGGCAAGGAAGAGGTGGTTTTTCCATCTAAATAGCATATTTGATACCTGGAGATCAATTTCGCGTTATCAAAACACTGCCGGGCAATTACCGCCGGCAGTGTTTATTGTCCCCCTGGTTTTTACATCGTTTTTACAATCTGGTTGACCTCTATTTACAAGGGTTTTGTATTCTAGATGTGGATGAAAAAAATAGACCTTTTTAGTGGAGGAAACCATGTTTAAGAAAATTGTTTTATCCCTGATGGCAGCCCTGTTGATATCAGTATCAATCAGCGGCACAGCCTTTGCCGCTGAGGAAGATCCCCAGGGTCTTGTAAAAGCGAGGGGAGAAGTGATTGATGTAAATCTCTCGGCAGGAAAATTCAAGCTTGAAAAATCCGATGGAACTGTAATGACCTTCTTTGTCGACGAGAATACCCGTTTCCGGGGGAGAGTGGAGAGCCTGGAAGATCTTCAAGTTGGATGGAAGGCCGGGGTTGCGGCTCAGGAAGGAAACGGGGAAGGCGAAGGCGGCAAACTGATCGCGGTGTTGGTGATTGCCGTCGACCCAGCCCAATTAATCCAGGTGCGGGGAGAAATCACCCGGGTAGATCCTGGAGCTGGAACATTCCAGCTTCAAAAACCAGATGGAACAGAGATGACCTTTTTGGTAAATGAAAACACCCGCTACGGCGGCCAGATTAACAGTCTGGATGATCTGCAGGTAGGCTGGAAGGCTGCTGTAGCTGCCAAGAAGACAAGCGAAGGCAGTTTGATGACTCTGGCGCTGATAGCTGGAGATGCACCAGAATTAGTAAAAGCAAAAGGTGTTGTCACAACTGTAGATGCGGGCGCTGGACAATTCGAGATTAAAAAATCCGATGGGACAATTGTGAGGTATTTTGTGAATGAAAAAACCCGCTACCAGGGGCAATTGTCCAGCCTGGATGAAATGCAAGTTGGCTGGCAGGCTGGTGTGGCCGCAAAAGCTGACGAAGAAGGTAGTCTCTGGGCTGTATTAGTCATTGCTGGAACTCGACCGGAGGTAATCAAAGCCCGGGGTACAGTGTCCGCAGTTGCGGTCGGTGCCGGGAAATTTAAGTTAACAAAACCTGATGGCACAGTGCTGACTATCTTTGTGGATGAAAACACTCATTTCCGGGGGCAGGCAGCGAATCTGTCAGAACTGGAGAACGGCTGGAGAGCAGGTGTTGTGGCAGTGGAACAGACGGACGGTAAGCTCCTGGCTCGACTGGTTGTGTCCGGTAAACCCCGGGCAGAGCGGCCGCCAGCTGATTCTGAGCTTTCGCCTGAAACCAGATACCTGGATTTACCCTCACGTCCTTAGAAGATCGCGGTTGCCAGCAGGGGACCTTCTGATCTGCTCCAGGCACCAGATTTCGGAATGAAATCTGGTGCCTTTCTTATTAAAGATAACCGTGTTTTATTACCCGTAGATTTGGATGTTATAATACCCAGATATTTCTTAAGCCTAATAACTAAAAAGTGAGGATCTATGGCAAAACAATGGGAAAACCCGCCGGCATTGACAATTGATGAGGACCGGGTATATCAGGTAACACTGGAAACCACCAGAGGGGAAATTCAGCTGGAACTTTATCCAGAACATGCTCCCAAAACGGTGAACAACTTCGTCTTTTTAGTCAATGAGGCTTTTTATGACGGGATAACTTTCCACAGAGTGATTGACAATTTCATGGTTCAGGGCGGCGACCCAACCGGTTCAGGGATGGGCGGTCCAGGATATAAATTTGAGGACGAATTGTCCGGCAATCCTCTTAAACATGGCAAAAAAGTGATTTCCATGGCCAATTCAGGACCAAATACTAACGGCAGCCAGTTTTTCATCACCCATCTTCCCCAACCTCACCTGGATGGAAAACACACCGTATTTGGCAAAGTCATTCAGGGCGAGGATGTGATTGACAGCATTCAGCAGAGTGACCTGATCAATAAAGCGAGTGTTAACACCTAAGGGAATGGTTGCAGGAAATTGGTTCTTCGAGTAAGATAACAACCGCGAGGGAATACTTAATATCTTATATTCCTTCGCGGATAATTTAGAGGAAGGAGGTGACTGGAAAAGGTCAAATTGGGAAAATAGCGCAAGGGCTCAAGATTTATTGTCATTTGGATAGATAAACGGATAAATTTGACAAAAGGCAGGTTCTTGAGTTGACGAGGATGAGGGTTCCTCCTTTTATGGAGGCTAACTGACCGGGGGCAATTGGGTCAGGAAAATCGAACTATCAGCGGAAGCCCTCCGGAGATTGTCACTCTCCGATTTTTCCCTCCTAACTTAAATGGATGACAAATCCCCGGGCGACCGGTGGGACAAAATCATCCCTGGTGACTCCAACCTAAACTCAGCTTGCAGGTCTGGCCTGGATATTTGGGCAAAATTCTTGTGGATTTTGCTGCAGCAGGTATGGATCAAATATGGCTGAACTGATTCAGGGAGGGTAAACCCATGTGTGGAATAGTAGGCTATATTGGACCCCAAAACGCCACGCCCATCATTATGAATGGGCTAAAAAAGCTTGAATACCGGGGGTACGACTCAGCCGGTATTGCAGTTCTTGAGAACGGGGGTATCGAAATCAGGCGGGATGCCGGCAAATTGGAAAGATTGAGTCAACTGGTTAATGAATCACCCTTAAAGGGCAACATTGGGATTGGACACACCCGCTGGGCAACTCATGGTGTGCCAAATACCCGCAACGCACATCCTCATTTGGGGATGACAGGCGACGTGGTCCTGGTTCATAATGGGATCGTGGAAAATTTTTCCGCACTTCGGGATGAGTTGGAAAGCGAAGGGATTGTTTTTCAATCAGAAACAGATTCGGAAGTGATAGTCCACCTGATCGAGCGTTATCTATCCGGCGGAAGTAGTCTTACAGATGCTGTCCATCAAGCCCTGCTTCTCTTAAAAGGCGCTCACGGCATTGTTGTGTTAAGCAAAAACGAGCCGGATAAAATCATCGCCGCCAGAATTGGTAACGCCGGCGGGGTTGTGATTGGTTATGGAAAGGATGAGATGTACATCGCATCAGATTTGCCTGCTATCCTGGAACATACCCGGGAAATGGTTTTCCTTGAGTCCCGCCAAATGGCCGTGGTCAGCCGCGAGGGTTTGGTGGTAATGACCCTGGATGGGGAAGAGATCCAGCCGGAGGTACATAATATTCCCTGGGATCCGGTTTCGGCAGAAAAAGGCGAATACCGCCATTTTATGCACAAAGAGATCCATGAACAGGTTCGCTCATTGACGGATACCATTGCGGGAAGAGTTGATTTTGAATTGGGCTCTATTCAAATACCGAGTTTAAATATTTCCCCTGCGAAAGTGAAAGAAATCAAGAAAATCTTTATTATCGCCTGTGGAACGGCATCCTATGCAGGAATGGTGGGTAAAGTGCTGATAGAAAGGATTGCCCGCATTCCGGTGGAAGTGGAAATTGGATCTGAGTTCCGCTATCAGGATCCGATAGTTGATGAGAATACTGTTGTTTTGGCAATTAGTCAATCCGGGGAAACTGCCGACACTTTAGCGGCAATGGAAGAAGGACGCCGAAAAGGAGCCACCTTGTGGTCAATTGTAAATGCGATTGGATCCCAGGCGATGCGGATTGCAGATGGATTTATTTCCATGCAGGTCGGACCCGAAATTGGGGTTGCCTCCACTAAAGCTTATACTGCGCCGTTGGTGGATTTGTATATGCTGGCAATTCTTCTGGGAGAACTGCGAGGTACGATTGATGAAAGCCAACGCCGTCAGCTGGTGGATGATTTGCGATTGGTTCCGGACCTTGCGGGACGTTGCCTTGATCAGGAAGGAGAGGTAAAGAGGGTCGCTGAAAGCTTGCTGGAAGCGCAAAGTGCGCTGTATCTCGGAAGGGGCGTGAACATGCCCACTGCTTATGAAGGCGCCCTGAAACTGAAAGAGATATCTTATATCCATGCCGAAGGATATCCTGCTGGAGAAATGAAACATGGACCGATTGCCTTGATTGATGCAGATCTGCCGGTTGTGGTAATTGCTCCCCGTGATCCCTGGTACGAAAAAATGTTTAGCCAGATCGAGCAGGTTAAAGCCCGGGGTGGGCGGGTAATAGCGGTTGCTACGGAAGGTGATGAACAGATCCAGGGGCAGGCAGATCTTGTTTTAAGTGTGCCTGAAACCCCCTGGATGTTATCCCCGGTTACCACGGTGATCCCGCTGCAGTTGTTGGCTTATCATATCGCTGCTCAACGCGGTTTGGATGTCGATCAGCCCCGCAACCTGGCAAAATCTGTTACTGTGGAGTGAGCTCTGCTATAAAACAACCTCCGAGGTCGAAGCGACCTCGGAGGTCGTTATTACCTCGGAGGTTGTTTTTAAAAAGAACAATTCCCGGACTATGAGCCGGGTAGATGCTGTTCAGGATGGGATACGGTGTTAGTGAGGTCTTTCAGGATTCGGAATCTGGCGGTTCGTTCTTAAAGCCGTTTTGTTCCAGCCAGTAACGGGCTACTTCATCCATGGAAAGTATGAAGTCAGATTTGGCTTCAGTATAACTGCCGCTTCTCTTGGGGAAACGTTTGGCAAGTTTTTCCTTAATTTTTTCATACTCCCGGGCCGCGTCAAGATTGGCGCGGAGAAAATCCCGGAAAACCAGGTGTCTTTCAATATCCGGGTGGCCTTGCTGAAAAACATGCAGGTGATGGCTGCGTTCGCCATCGGTATCTTTGGTGAAGAACTGCCTTCCAGGGATGCCGTATTCACCTTTGGATATATACCCCAGT
This sequence comes from Anaerolineales bacterium, assembly GCA_049644685.1. Taxonomy (GTDB): domain Bacteria; phylum Chloroflexota; class Anaerolineae; order Anaerolineales; family UBA11858; genus B10-G9. The sequence continues at coordinate 1,616 of JBARSJ010000131.1, read as the reverse complement.
TCTTCCAGTGCCTCAATTGATTGGATGATTCCATCCAAATCTTCCACTTCTATGACAAAATCGAGGATGGGTTTTGCTTTAATCCCGGGGACTGAAGTGCTGCCGATGTGGTAGATACCGATTACTGGTATCGAAAGTTGCTCCAGGATTCGTTTGGCTTCTTCATCCGCTAACTGAGACCATTCTGGATTGTGTGGAACCAGCTCAACTTCGCGCTGTTCCGGGGAAATGAGTTCGTCATTTGCCATAAGATAAATTCTCTTCTGGTACGATTTCGCCTAATTTGGGATCGGGGACTTTTCTCCCCGATTGCCTTTTAGGCTTTTTTGTGTTCCTTTACATTATATTGCATGTTGATAATATTGTCAGTCTGTTTTCCCCGGTTTTACCTTCTTGATCAGGTGTTTGAAAGCTCGCTGAAGTATGGGGACACGTTTTGTCAAGACCTCTTTCGCAAAAATGACACACTGAAGACACAGCATCAAAGACATCATTTGATCTGAAAAGAATATCTATCATTGGATTCACCATTCACTTATTGTCTCCAACAAAGAATACTTATCTAGGCTGACTTCTCAATGCCCGTTGTTTGAGATGATGCGTTTCATCATAGGGGTTGTGATCCTGCCATAGTCGCCAGAGGATCGCTAGCCAGCGATTGGCCACGCAGCGAAAAGCATGGCTTTCTGAGTCACAATTCGGCCGAACACGAGCGTAATACGCATTGGCCCACACTGAAGAACGCAAGGATTGTTTTGCCCATTGCTGAACAATGTGGCGAAATTCATAATCACATGATTTTCGAAAACGCACATATTTACTCTTGCCACTGCGGATCGTAACCGGACTGGTACCTGCAATAGCCTGTACCCGATCCGGTGCAGGAAAACGCCCGCGATCATCCCCGAACTTACTTATCAATGCTGCTTGCAAATAAACTCCGGTTCCAGGTAAAGATGCAAAGATATTTTGGTCCGGATGCAGGTCCAGCAGCTGTTGTAGTTGTTTGAGATTGTCTCGCTTCAGACGGATCATGTCCAGTAGGACGTGAGCCAGTCCTTGCGCCTCATCCTGGCAAGCAACAATGATATCAATATTGGCCTGGGGATCGTCCTGATCCAGTTTCGCCAGAATACTGGCCAGTTTGCGCTTATGGGTGTATCCATGCTGCCTTGCAAATTTCCTGAAAGAATCCAGATCTAGTGCCGCTGCAGCCTGGGGAGTCGGGTATGCCAGGATGAAATGCTGTGAAATCAGGGTGCTCAAGCTGCTAAATAGCTCTGTTGCCACTGGATAGTAACGCAGCAAGACTGCCCTCTGCCGATTGGTCATCCGCACGATGTTCCTGGTGAGAAATGAGATGAAACGCACCTTGGTGCGTAACTGCCGGGTCAAACCGCTGTCCGGTTGCCAGGCTTGTAATCGTCCGTGATCGGTACGCAGGATGTCAGCAATCAGATAGGCATCACCAGTATCATCTTTAGCTGCGCTGCTGCGCATCCGCGTACGTGAGCCTTTGACCAATGTCGGTGGGAGCACAAAGATGTTTGCATAACCTCGATCCCACAAGAAATCGACCAAGATCGAATGTGAAGTTTCAAGACCCACCAGGCAAT
>JBARSJ010000130.1:0-1855 GCA_049644685.1 Anaerolineales bacterium | reverse complement strand
TGGCAGATCATTGGGTCATCAGGGTTGTGGATCCCTATCGCAAATCTCAGCTCCAGATCCGCTTCTTCCATGAAACTCAGCTGCGTTCCAATAATAGCCGAAAGTAGCGTTTTACCGAAAATGGTTGCCCTGAAAGCAAATTCTGCGCCTGGAACATGGCTGCAGTAGCTCGGATGATAAGAAAATTTGTGCCAAGAAGTAAGGCCGCTGAAAGAATTAATTGCCACAGAGGTACCACGCTGTCCGTCAAACGCATGACCATCACAATAGGTGAGGTAAGAGGAAAGAAACTTAGAATTAAGGGGATTACCGCATCAGCCATTTCAGCTATTGGCGCAATGATACCAACGATATAACCCAGAAGAAGGGGGCTTATGGCAATCATGTTCGCCGCTCCCGCATCCTTCATCTTGGGTACCAGGGCTCCCACACCGGCCATCAAGCTAGCATACACACCAAATCCACCCAGAAAGAAAATCAAGCTCCAGAAAATAATATAGACTGGGAAAGTGAAATTCTCCGGAAGGTTGAGTGTGGACCCACCCAGATTGAAAATTACATAAATCGAGCCCATCCAGATCATGGTCTGAAGTAACCCTGCGCTAGCCAAACCGATAGTCTTGCCAGTTAACATCTGGCGAGGGCTGATCGATAGTAAAAGGACTTCCAGGGTGCGGTTTTCTTTCTCGATGCCAATGCTGGTGAAGAGCATGGTGCTGCTGTTCATAAAGGAAACAAAGAACAGGATAGCCATGATAGATGGGATAAAACGGATCAGTTCATTCGATTCACAAGAGGATCCGGGGCGGGAGCACGCTTCGCTGGCAGGGGCGTTTCCCTGAGCCGTGGATGCAGAGATAATCTCTTCATCCAATTTCCAGACAATGTTCCAAATCCGGTCAGCTGCTTCCAGATCACCTCCTAGCAGGTTGACCATCAACGTCCACTGCATGACCCATTTTTGCCCATCATTTATCAAGGGCGTGGAATCTGGAAAGACGTAGAAGACCTCGCCCTGATCCACATAATCAGATGGAATGATGTAATATGCGGAGATCTCACCTGACGCCAGGGCTTGCTGGGCCTGGTCTTCGTTTTCATAGGATATCAAATGCCCTGCCGGGAGATCTGAGGGGATGACCTGGATCAAGCCACTCTGGTCGATATAGCCTTCGATCTCCATTTGCCATTCTTCTTCTGGGTTGATCGAGGTTGTGTCCTCCTCTCCAGAACGGCTCTGGATAAACTTGATCCCACCCAGGATCAGAACAGCCAGCAGGGGAATGCCAATCGCCACTATGAGATAAGATGGGCGGGTGAAGGTGGTAATCAGTTCCTGGCGGATGATCAATAATGTCTTTTTCATTGGTTTCTCCCTCACTCACCACCCTGCCGGGACTGGAATAAGCTGCGCCAGCGAAGCTTCTGACCATAGCGCAGCATCCCCAAGCGAAAGGCCCGACTTGCCAACCAGATCGCTCCCACTGCGCATACCGTTTGCACACACACACTTATGATCACTTGCCAGGCAGGAACAGAGAAAAAGATATTCCGCATGGCAACAGTCATCAACGACGTGAATGGTAGAACGCTTAAGGTGATTGCCAGCGTTCCGTCTGGTTTGTTAATAAAAAAAGCTGCAACGTATAAAGGGATCATATGCAGGATAACAAAAATAGAACTAAATGATTGCCCTTCCTGCGTTGTTGTGGCCATCGTGCCAATTGCTGTCATCAAGGCTGCAACCAGTACATAGGCCGGGCCGGCAATGGCCAGTGCTGCCAGGGCAACGCTCCAGTCCATTCCCAAATCCTGGAACCACCCGATTCCCATCAGCCGGGCAGCAAATATGCCC
>JBARSJ010000129.1:0-1573 GCA_049644685.1 Anaerolineales bacterium | reverse complement strand
TCTCTATGTCGGTACCCTAACAAATCTTGCAGCTCAGATAAATTCCTAATAATATTTGAATTGGTGTGCCAGGCAATTCATTCAGGAATTTCTGCATAATTCGTTTCAATGACTTACGAACCCCCATACATAAAAAGAGAGGCAAGTCCATCAAACTGGTTGATGATAAAAAAAAGAGCAGACCTAAATCTGCTCCTTTCTTGCTTACTTCTATGATGATGTAATGCAAGCCCCATATTGATTTTTTCTTTTCTTCATCTTTTATCCTTTTCTATTCTTTGGTTTTGTTAACCACACTTCTATCCGTGCCGTCATCGGGCACACACCTTATAATATTCGGTCTCGGCTCCTAAATCTTAATTAGAACGCAACCCTTTAGGCCCGTTAGTAAGCGTCCTAGGCAGCCGATTCTCGTTTCGTTTATAGGGAATGTAAACTCGTTTCTCCTTAAGGATCTTGTAGATGATCGTCAGAAGCCGGCGGGCTGTTGCAACTTTGGCCACGTTGGCTCCCTTGCGCCGGGCGATTCTCTGGTAAAACACCCGCAGGTCATGATCCGCTCGGATCGCCGGATAAACCGCCTCCACAGCTGCCCACCTCAACCATTTATTACCCTGCTTGGTGATCCGTCCATGATAAGTCTTGTCTCCAGAGCTTCGAGTCGAAGGGACCAGCCCTGCATAGGAGTGTAGTTGCGCCACCTTTTCGAACCTATCGATATCTGATAGCTCCACAGCCACTAGTACCGAGAGTGTCTGTGCGAAACCAGGGACCGTGTCGATCCGTCTCGCCTCTTCCATCTCCTGATACAGAGTCTTCACCAGTGCGTCCGATTCCTTCAACCGTTCTCTCAGCTCTCGATAGATCCTGACAAGAGAAACCAGAATCTCCTTGTCCTTTCCCTGAAGTACCAATGCATCTAAAACCTCCAATCCCTTTCGAGTGAAAACGTTCCCTCTCCTCTCCACTTCCATCCGAACTACTTCCCGCTGTTGGGCCAGAAGAGACCATATCTTGTTTTTCACCTGGGTTAGAGACTTGATATAAAATGCCCGCAGCCGCAACACACGCTGAGCTTCACGATTGCACGCCTCCCGCTGATAAACCTCCGGAATCAACCCGGTTCGTAACAGATGAGCCAGAATCCTTGAGTCCCGTTTGTCGTTCTTAATCCGTGCCTTTGCGATTGCCTTTACCTGCAAAGGATGAGCTATCTTCACGCTCACTCCCAGCTCTCCCAATAGATCTGCCATTACATAGCAGGTCCGGCCCGCTTCCACCACCGCCATAAGTTCCAACCCAAGTCCTTCAAGAAATCCCTCCACATCTCCTCGTAAATTCAGAACTCGCCCCGTCTTGATTTCCTGTCCTTCTTCGTCCAAAACCGTCATCTGTGAGTATTGCTTATGTTGGTCAATACCAATAAAATACATATCGCGCCTCCCTTGTGTTTTTTTTGGTCAATGGGAAATCTATCACAAATAGACTCCCATGGGGAGGTGCACTCATCATCATGTTATCTTAATTCTGATGCACTCCCAATGGGCACGAAACCTGTAATTAGGTAATCAGG
>JBARSJ010000128.1:0-3369 GCA_049644685.1 Anaerolineales bacterium | reverse complement strand
GCCTCAGGATGATATTAAACAGGAAGCCATCATTATTGAGTCACAGAGTGCAGCTCAAGGGGAAAGCATCCAAATTTCTACCGATGTCCTCTCTGCTGCATTACTCAAAATTGTGGGCGAAAAAACTGGTTATCCCCCGGAAATGCTTGAATTGGACATGGATCTTGAAGCCGATCTGGGGATTGACTCCATCAAGCGGGTTGAGATACTGGGAGCTCTGGAAGATGAATTTCCCTCCTTACCTGCTGCAGATACTGAGATATTAGCCCAAACGCGGACACTTTTGGAAATCGTTGAATACATGAAAAAAGAGGGGGGGCAAATTTCAGAAAATAGCAACCCGGTTGACGAAAAATCTTCTCCTGTATCGAATAGCAGTGAAAAAGATCAATCACCTCAAATTGATGACCAGCAATTACAGTCCCCAAGTCCAGCGAGTGCGGATCATTCCTTGGAAGATCTCACGGCTATTTTGTTGGCAATTGTAGCGGAAAAAACCGGTTATCCGGTAGATATGCTTGAACCAGAGATGGATATGGAAGCAGATTTGGGAATAGATTCAATCAAACGTGTGGAAATACTAGGCGCGATGGAGGATCAAGTAGAAGGTCTTCCAGCCATTGAAGCAGAAACCCTCTCTGAGTTGAGAACACTAGGTCAAATAGTCGAAATCATGGGCAGTCAAAAGGCTGCTCCCAAGGATCATCCTGCAGATGAGGAAGTGGTCAAAAAAAAAGTTGACCAAACTTCCTTAGAGATAACACCCATAAAACTCCTCTCTTTGCCAGATGTGGATCGTCTGGATTTCAAGGTTAGCCAGAGTCGCCCAATTGTAGTGACTGATGAAGGGACAGAGCTGACCTCTCAGTTTGTAACTGCTCTTATCCAAGAGGGTTGGAATGTAATTCTATGGCAATTTCCCGAGACTCTAATTCCTGCAAAGAAACGGGATATCCCCCAAGAGGTAACCAAAGTTCAGCAGGAAGATAAAAGCCTGGATTCCATAAAATCGCTAGTGAACAGGATTCGAGATCAGCAGGGATTGATTTCTGGTTTCATTCACCTCCATCCCCTCCAGGATAGTAAAGAGTCCTTCCCCAGAATAGAAAGGGATCTGGTAAAACAAATTTTCTTTCTTTCAGGAGCTATTAAGGCAGATCTTACTACTATCAATCCCGGAGGTCGATCTTTATTCCTCACTGTGACCCGAATAGATGGTCAATTAGGATTAAAAAACCATCATTCCTTCCAGGAAAGCAGCGGTTTCAGTGGTTTGGTCAAAACCCTTCATTGGGAGTGGCCTGATGTCTTCTGCCGGGCTTTAGATCTGGATCCGGAGTTAACCCAGAGCGACCAAATTGCTAGTATATTAAATGAAATTCAAGATCTGGACCTCAGCCTGGTTGAAGTTGGACTTGGTTCTCAGGGCCGGGTAACTATTGGGCGAGAGTACCAGCAAAAATGATGAGACAAAAACCTTATTCTCCACCATCAAAAAACACACATTTTCTGGTTAGCGGTGGAGGAAAGGGAATTACTGCAGAAAATACGGTCGCCCTGGCTAAAGCATTTCAGTCCAGTTTTACTTTGCTAGGCAGGTCTGAGCTCTTAGGAGAAGAGCCCGGCTGGTCTGCAGGTTTAGATACTGACGCGGATCTAAGACAATCCATCCTGCAGTACTACACCGAGAGGAATAAAAAACTTTCTCCAAAGCAAATGGATCAGAAGCTTGCTGAGGTTTTATCAAGCAGAGAAATCCACTCTACATTAAACCGGATTAAAGAAGCCGGCGGGGAAGCGGACTATCTGCAGGTCGACATTACCAACATTGAGGATATAGAAAAACAACTAAGTCCCAATAAAACAAAGATAACCGGTCTGCTGCATGGAGCAGGCGCTCTAGCAGATAAGTATATCGAAGACAAAAAGGAATCTGATTTTGAATTGGTCTATGGAGTAAAGGTTGATGGACTAAAAAACATATTAAGTCTCATTCCGCCAGAACAATTAGATTTCCTGATTTTGTTTTCATCCGTAGCAGGATTTTATGGCAATATCGGACAATCAGACTATAGTCTAAGCAATGAAATTCTCAATAAATTCGCTCATCATCTAAAGCAGTCCCATCCCTCCTGTCATGTGTTGGCTGTTGATTGGGGACCGTGGGATGGCGGGATGGTCACACCGCAGCTAAAACGGATCCTCACCAAAAAGAAAATTCAAGTAATCTCTCTTAAAGAAGGTACAGAAACACTAATTGAATTACTTCATAAACCCAACAGCAGTTCCCAATGGGTGGTGGGAAGTCCTATGCCTTTTCCCTCTCCCAAAGTTGGAAATGATCTTCAGTCCTACCGAATATTCCGGCAACTTTCCCTGGGTGCAAATCCATTCCTGGCTGATCACGTCTTTGGGGGAAAGGCTGTACTACCAACGGTTTGTGCAGTGGGATGGTTTATTAACAACTGCGAAAAGTTGTACCCAGGATACCGATTCTTTTCTGTCCGCGATTACCAGGTATTTAAAGGCATTGTGTTTGATCAAGATTTAGCTGATGAGTATCTCCTGGAGTTAAAAGAAACCCAAAAATCATCGGGATCGGTCATCTTTGAAGGAAAAATCAGCAGTGAATCTCCCACTGGCAAATTAAGAAATCATTACCAAGCTTTGGTGGAGTTAAGAAAAACAATTCCTGATCAACCTCAAATTCAGGGATTTGAGTTACTTCACGAGTCGCCCCAGAAAGGACTCCAATATTATGAGGATAAAATCCTTTTCCACGGGCCAAGATTCCGGGGAGTCCAGGAAGTATTAAATCTGTCACCCTCTGGGTTGATCACCCGCTGTGAACTGCCTTCCTTCCCAATCCGGGAACAAGGTCAATTTCCGGTAGGTTCATTTAATCCCTTCCTGGCCGATATCCATTTGCAAAGCCTTCTGATCTGGGCTTATTCCCAACTCGGCTCCATCGGTCTGCCATTAAAAATATCCGGGGGTACACAATATAAACCCGCCGATTTTGACACAACTACCTACGTCACGATGCAGGTTCAGTCTAGTTCAAATCATCGACTGATAGCTGATGTCATCAGCCACGATGAAATGGGGAAAATATACAGTCATGTCGAAGGTGCAGAAATCACTCTCAATAATAAATTATTTGACCTGTTTAAAGACAATAAACTGGAGAAGGAACCGGCATGGCATTAATTATCACAGGACTTGAAATCGCCTATGGGTCCTGTTCTTCTCTCCACTTGCTGGAAAGGTCCATCTATAACGGGAACCCCTGTAATGAGAAGGGAACTCATGATCCGAATACCGTAGCAGTTAATGCATTTCATGATGCGGACCTGGATGGAATTCCTC
>JBARSJ010000127.1:0-3269 GCA_049644685.1 Anaerolineales bacterium | reverse complement strand
GTATTATGGCAGGCGCCACAAGTCCAGTCACCATGGCAGGCGCCATCACTCAGGCAACTGCTGAAATCCTGGCAGGGCTCGTCATTCACCAATTACAGAATCCGGGTGCGCCCTTCGTTTTTGGAGGAGGTATGTCACCCATGGACATGAGCAGTATGCAACCTACATATTCTGCGCCCGAAGCTATGATGACACAAGCCGGTCTTTGTCAAATCGGCCGTTGCCTCTACAATCTTCCCACGTGGGGATTCGGTGGATGCAGCGCCTCCAAACTTGCGGATGAGCAATCGGTTAATGAGGCTGCCACCTATCTCATGATGTCGGCATGGATGGGGACCAATCTCGTTCATGATGTAGGCTACCTGGAGTTTGGGTTGACGTATTCTTTCGACTTGCTGGTGATGTGTGACGAATTCATTGGTCAAATAAGACGAATGATGGAAGGAATCCGAGTGGACAGGGAACACCTGGCAGTGGACGTCGTAAAACGGGTTGGCATCGGCGGACATTTCCTCGGAGATGATCACACATTCCGTCATTTCAAAGAGAACTGGCAGCCGGGCATTACGGAGCGAAAGACATACGAAAAATGGATAAAGGATGGGGGCACGACGATGGGACAGCGGGCAAAGTCCAAGGTAAAATTCATCCTGGAAAATCACGTGCCCGAACCATTGCCCGATGACAAAAACGCGCAGATAGATGAAATCCTGCAGCGAGCAAAAGACAGGATGTGATGGGGAGGTTTGAAGTATGTCTAAAAAAAAGCCTTTTTTTATGCGGGACCACTGGGCATATGATCCTGATTCAAAAACACCACAACGCTCGGATGCCCACTTGGGATTTGACACCCGCGCGCTGCATGCGGGCTTCAATCCGCACGAAAGCACGAAAGATTTCAGGTCATTTGTGCCGCCCATTGTCCAGTCCATGACCTACCCCTACGAAACTTTCGATAAAATACCTTGCCCTGTATACGGCCGCACAAAGACGCCAACCAATAGCGTCTTGGAGTCTCGCTTGGCTTCGCTCGAAGGCGGGGAGGCTTGTATTACAGCTCCTTCCGGATCACAGGCGTTGTTCAACCTGATTTTCACGATGGCGCGACCCGGTGACAACGTTTTGACATCGCTGAATGTTTTTGGGGAAGGCTATAAGCAGGCGGCCACCATTTTTCCCGAAAGATGTCATGTGGAGTTCAGATTTGTCTCAGACCCGGCGGATCCTCATTCTTGGGATGCGCTCATTGACCGAAATACCAAACTGGTTTGGGTAGAAACCCCCAGTAATCCTTGCTTATTTGTGACCGACATTGCGGCAGTGGCCGAAACTGCACACACGCACGGTGTACCGCTCTTGGTAGACAATACGACGGCGACGGCAGCGTTACAAAAGCCTTTGGAGTTAGGTGCAGATATGATTCTACTGTCGATTACAAAGTTCCTGGCCGGCAATGCCACCGTTATGGGTGGCGCTATCGTTGGTCCCGAGGGTTTGGTCGAGGACATCCGGTGGAATACCACGGAGTTCGTCGGTGCCGTTATGCAGCCGTTTGATGCATGGATGACACTTCAATATCTTGAAACCCTTTCCCTGCGAATGATGCGGCATAGCAACAACGCACAAACGGTTGCAGAATACCTGAGTACCCATCCAAAAATCGAGCGCGTCAATTATTCGGGTCTACCCAGCCACCCGCAACATGCCCTGTCCTGTCGCCAGATGAAAGCGCACGGGGGATTGATGTCTTTTGTCGTTCAGGGGGGGATTTCAGGAGCAGCAAAATTGATGAATAGCTTTGCGCTTATTGTCCATGCGGTCACCTTCGGTACGAGTCGCACGATCTGCATGCATCCGCCGACAATCACGCATGAGCACATGACTCCGGAGGAACGAGCGGCTGCGGGAATCGACGATGGTCTGATTCGTCTTTCAGTGGGTCTCGAAGATCCCCAAGACATTATAGCCGATCTGGATCAGGCGCTTTGCAAACTCTAACATGTCATCCCAGATCTCAGCCGCACCTATTCTTGGAAGGCAATAAATTATGGATATTTAAAAGTGGCCCGTTAGCTCTCTTTGGTGGGGGCCAGGCCTTAAGTGCCCACATAGCCAAGTGTTTGAGAATCTTTTTTACCTGCCCGCCATTGCCATTGACGTTCTATTTTCAGCTTGATAGCTTTTATTATCTTCAAAGGTTTATAGCCAAATCATCCTTGGTATAGGCAAGGCTGGCGGGTGACATCCTCATCCTCTATAAACGCTAATATGCGCATCCGGCCTTGACACTTGGGACACGTTAAGGGGTCTACCCCGTAAATTTTTTGGATCAATCCGCCTGAGTCGGATCAACCGGGCCTATTGGTAATCGGAACGGAGCGACTCCAGCACAATGAGGGGTTTTGCTCGTGCCCATCACGCCTGCGCTTCTTCCCCCGCCCCGATAAGAGGCAACTCCTTGTCCACCTGAAAATACACCAGGAACCTCGATCCCTCTTTTTCGTTCGTGTATCCCCTGCGGGCGAGGGTTTGAATGAGTTCGCTATTCTCCTCCTCCTTAATTTTTGTAAGATAAAGGCGCTTTCCCTTGTACCCCTGGCCCTCTTCCACAAACAGGTAGGCTGCATGGGGGTTGGACTTGAGGTTATGGTGAGTGAGGCGGTCCCGCATGATAAATGCAAGAGACCCTTCCTCCAGAAAATGCGGCCTGGAATAGACCGCCGCGTTGGCCTTGCCTTCCCTTTCTGCTGTGGCGATAACGCCTATACCTTTTGTGTTTTCAAAATATTCTTTTAAAGCTTCCATGTCCTTCCTCCTTTTTCCTTACCTGGGAATGTTTCCCTCTCCTGCTGAGTATTCATCAGGAGGCTTAATCCAGCATGTTCGCTGATCTATTGTGTCTGCTCACTGCACAATAAATAATAATAACATTTTGTACCATAATCCGCGGCAACCGTCAAATAAGGCGACCATTCCGTAATGCGGCCACCTGACCAAGACTTTGAGTCCTTCCCCATCTGCCCTGAAGAATCCGTGGTAGGCATGTGAACCGAACTAATATTGCTGCAGCCAGGTCATTGCAAGATAGGTGTGCTCACGATTCCTCCATAATCCCTTCCTTCAAGGCCTTGGGTGACGGCACCGGGATCGGCTGAAAAAAGGGCACGGTATTTGTACACGTTGTTCTTGAAAAAGTTTTGCGTTTCCTGCATAGTATAACCTCAAAGAAAAAAAGCCGGGTGGATCGAAGTTCCTGTAACCCGGTTCTT
>JBARSJ010000126.1:0-6310 GCA_049644685.1 Anaerolineales bacterium | reverse complement strand
CTTTACTCACTGATGATGCTTACCGGTTATGCCTGGAATTGGCTGACAATCGGGAAAGCAGACCCCTATGCAGTGGAGGGCTATCCCTTCGTAGAAGCACTACCCCCAATCTTGATGTTTCTGGGGGTCCTGGGATTAGCCATCGCCTGGCGCTGGGAGAGATTAGGTGGAGTGATTAACCTTGTTTTCCTGTTAGGTGTGATTGTGCTGCTTCTAATCACAAGACCGCTTACAGATGATTTCTCTCGCTTTGTGATTCCTTATCTGATGACGATAGTGATTGCCATTCCTGGGATATTGTTCCTGGTGTGTTGGCGGCGTTCGAGAGAGACCCCAACTTTATAGAACAGTGCCTGAGAAGATTGACTGGGGGATTTTGTGAGGGAGTGACTTGGTGAGGGGTTGACGTTGTGCCCAGGGACTGGGAGAGGACGTTGAAGGTTTAAACGATCTAACTTTTAAACCTTCAATTTGTCAATTTGCAATTGCGGGGGGTTCTAACAGCTAGGCCAAAAAGTTTCGCCGAAATTCAATAATCGCAAAAGCCCAAATTCCAAAATAAAACCAGGGCGCAGCTTTTGGATATTTACAAGCCAGAACAGTTAATATTCCCACAAAGCTATAAGGCGCAATATAGGGGACGAAAAGTGGTGTGGACACAGCAGCCAGGTATTCATCGTCTTCCTTCCATGCCCGCCACAGCAAATACACACCATACGGTAATCCAATCGGCAGCACACTAAAGTTGAATGACTTGTTTATGGGACTGAAAGCTAAGTCAAGCGGCCAGAATCCCCAAACGATAAATGACAACAAAACCACACCAATGGGAAGAAGAAGAATCTTCCAATTTCGTTTTGCCCAAATTATGAGAGCAAAACCGAGAGATTGCGGCTTACAGATCAGGAATACACTGCCCAGGTTGGGACCAATAGTTAAACCAAGCAGCGGAAGCCATTCGATATTATTTGTCCGGCATAAATCGAAGAAGACAGGACTTGTAAAAATCAAACCAATAGATTTCCAATCTCCTCCCAACTTTCGTACTGCAAAAAGAACCACAGAAATATTTAAAATAATGTTGATCGTATTGCCTAAACGAATTGGCAAAAAGCTATGGGGCAAAAATAAGATTGTAAACGGAGGATTAATAAAAGACTTAACAGAATATGGATCAGTTAAACTCAATCGGTTATAGGTGAATTCCCAATCAACGCCAATTGGATAGTAATTTCTTAGAATAGCCCCTGATACTATAATGCACCCGAGAATAACCAGGGCGAACAGTATTTTTTTTGGTAGTGATATCTCAGTGTCCACTTTCCCTCATCTGTCAAAAAGTGTATCTGATCAGTTCAATTACCCCGAGTTGATTAAGATAAAATCAATAAGCTCTTTACTTGGATCAAAAACCCTTTCCGAAGTATAACATTAAACACCCCCACACTACTGCTGGATCAGGAACGCTTTCTCATTTGCTCCGCGTTTGCAGCAGCGCTGGGTCCCTTGAGACAGTACCGATTTCGTTTTGCTCCGATTTATGCCGTCTGCACGCTCCAATTCCAACACTCCTTCCGGGCTGGTGTTGGGGTCATATAGGATTCAGCTGGTCATGCTATAATCGCAGGGAAAGGAAACTATGAATAACATTTACCTTGATTACGCGGCAACTACCCCGGTTGATGAGCGGGTAACAGCCGTCATGCAGCCGTATTTCACCCAGATCTTTGGCAATCCATCCTCCCTGCATCGATTTGGGCAGCAAGCTGAATCAGCCCTTGAAAAATCCCGCCGCGAGCTGGCAGGATTTCTGGGCGCTAAACCATCCGAGATAATCTTTACCTCATGCGGATCAGAAAGCGACAACCTGGCAATTCGGGGAGCCGCATTCGCCGCCCGGCAAAAATCAAAGGCGAACCACCTGCTGATTTCCCCAATCGAACATCCCGCGGTTCTTAATACAGCCAGTCAATTGGCTGATATACATGGATTTGATTTAGGCTTTTTACCTGTTGATAAATACGGCATGGTTTCCCCTGCAGGGGTCCAGGAAAACCTGAGAGAGGATACCTTCCTGGTTTCAGTGATGCAGGCTAATAACGAAATAGGAACCTTAAATCCAATCGCGGAGATAGGGGATATATGTCGAGAGCGAGGTATCCCCCTCCACACGGATGCGGTTCAAAGTGGGGCGCATTTCCCGCTGGATGTAAATTCAATCAATGTTGATTTATTGTCTTTGGGCGCCCACAAGTTTTATGGACCCAAAGGCGTGGGAGCTCTTTATATTAGATCGGGGACAGAGCTAAGCCCGATACTGACCGGAGGATCTCAGGAATTTGGACAGAGAGCCGCAACCCAAAACATACCTTTAATTGTGGGAATGGCAAAAGCGTTTGAACTGGTTCAAATAGAACATAATGAGCGGATCAACCACATTCTCCCCCTGCGAGATCAGTTGATTGAACAAGTTTTAACCAAGATACCGTCCACTCAGCTGACAGGACACCCGGAAGAACGGTTGGTAAATCATGCCAGTTTTGTATTTGAAGGTGTAGACGGAAACCTGCTGGTCTCGATCCTTGACGCAGCCGGATTTGCCTGCTCCTCCGGCTCAGCCTGTAAAACGGGAGATCCTGAACCCAGCTTAGTTTTAACTCAACTGGGTTATTCCCCTTCCTGGGCGTTGGGATCCCTCCGGGTCACTCTGGGAAAAGACACAACAGCAGAGGAAATTGACTCATTCCTCAAAATCCTGCCGGGCTGTATTCATCAGCTACGGGAGTTGAAAAGTTGACCCCCCAGCCAGGAGCACGCGTGGTTATAGGGATGAGCGGCGGAGTGGACAGCTCCCTTGCTGCTGCTCTTCTCAAAGACCAGGGATATGATGTTATCGGGATGATGCTTCGCCTCTGGAGCAACACTGGCACCCATAACCGCTGCTGCGCTCCGGATGCACAACAGGAAGCCAGGTATATTGCCGGGTTACTCGATATACCGTTTTATGTGATAGATGCTCAGGATCAGTTTTATCAGGCGGTGGTCCTCCCCTTTATTGATGGCTATACGCAAGGAATTACCCCAAATCCATGCCTGAATTGCAACCGCTTTGTTCGCTGGGATTTTTTACTGGAGAGGGCAAAGGTACTGGGTGCCGATTATCTGGCAACCGGACATTACGCCCGGATTCATAACACCTCAACCGGTACTTACCAGCTCCTAAAAAGCAGGGATGCGGAGAAAGATCAAACATATTTCCTCCATGTGCTGACCCAAAATCAATTAAGTCAGACGATCTTTCCCCTCGCTGATCTGACCAAAAAACAGGTTCGAAAGCTGGCTGAAGAGTATGCCCTGCCGGTTGCAGATCGTCCTGACAGCCAGGATTTGTGTTTCGTTGGGCAGGGAGATTACCGGGATTTTCTGCGCAAATATAACCCCTCCTCGCTGAAACCAGGTCCCATTATCGACCTGGACGGAAAATCCCTCGGGGAACATTCAGGACTGGCAGATTTTACGATTGGACAGAGAAAAAGATTGGGCATCTCCAGCCCGGAACCACTTTATGTGATTCGGAAGGATCTGAAAAATAATACCCTGATTGTAGGAAGCAGAGAATATCTGGGCCAGGATGAATTTAATGTCGATAATGTAAACTGGATTTCCGGGGAAGAGCCCGCCAATCCTATCTCAGCCAATGTTAAAATACGGTATAAATCGGGGGAGGTACCTTCCACGATAACAGTGACAAATTCCGTTTCTGTTCACATACAATTGGATTCACCTTTACCGGACATCACACCGGGACAAGCAGCTGTTTTTTATCAAAACGACGTCTGTCTCGGAGGAGGGATCATCAGATCCGATTAACATGACTGTTCCATCTATATTCTACAGTTTTCTCCTGGCATCATTCCTGGGGTCGGCTTTCCATTTTTGGAAAGGTGGTGATGGAGGCAAATTCCTGCTGATGATGATTCTGTCCTGGGCTGGTTTTTACCTCGGACATCTATTAGGTACTTCCTGGGATATTCAATTCTTGATGATCGGATCGGTATTCGGGGGATTTGGCGTGCTGGGGAGTTTGCTCTTCCTCTTTCTGGGAAATTGGATCAGCAAGCTTGACGAATTATGATCATTAATCCAGATCGAATCAGGCAGCAATTACTGGGTGCGCAGGATCAGCGAGTAAAACACGCTCCCCCTCTGCCCGGTTTCAGAGGTAAAGAAAAGCAGCCTGCGGCTGTTCTGATCCCGCTGCTGCTGGATCAGGAAGATTGGAAATTCCTTTTCATCAAGCGAACTCATCATCAGAATGATCGGCACAGTGGCCAAGTCGCATTCCCTGGCGGACGGGCTGACAGCAGCGACCCTGCCCTGCAATATACTGCACTCCGGGAAGCCGAGGAAGAGATTGGTCTCAATCCGGTTGATGTGGAAATATTAGGGCAATCCTGTCCAATTACTACCGTTACTGATTATGAGGTTACACCCTTCGTAGGTATTCTCCCCTGGCCTTATCCTCTTAAGCTATCCAAAATAGAAGTGGAAAAAACCATCCTGCTCCCAATCGACTGGCTGACAGATCCCAAAAACCATCAGGTCAAATTCTGGAAGCCTGATCCATCAGCCACGGAAGGAATTCCGGTGATTTTTTTTAAAGAATATCTGGGAGATATTTTGTGGGGGGTTACAGCTCAAATAGTGGTGGATTTTCTGGAATTAACCAATTTGACCCCCTGAACTAAAAAACAGTTCACTCTTCCCCTCTTCTACCAATCAATTGTACTGCGTCAATTTCATTCCACCCCAAACCCAGCTGGGATTGATCCACTGTGATTCGCACTGTATTGGTAAGAAAATCGATCTCCTCTACAGGAACAATTAATTGATAAGGACAGGGACGATCCACCTGGGTGGGGTTCTTTTGGAGGACAGTATAATAACCCAGCCGCTCAGGATCCTGAACCTCAACTTTGGTAACCTGATCAGAGTTAAAACTCTCATGGATGATGATTTCGAGAGGATAAACAAGTATGGGAAACTTCACAATTAAGGTATCAATCGAATCACTCGCTGCCGACGCCCAGGAAAACTGATAATCCCCGCATCCCGGAGAATCCGGCCTTCCAACTGCTTGCTCTGCGCTCCATTCCGGACTAGAGAACTCTGAGCTCGCTTCTGCCGACACAGCCCATTGGTAAATAACCCCGGAACGGTTTTCATTGGCGGGTTCATCCCCAGCCTGGGTGGTTGCCGTCGGGATTTGCCCTGGCAGCAAATCTTCTTCCACCACTGCAGCGCTGCATCCAGAAAGGAAAACAACCATTATCACCAGGATATTCAGCTTGAGAAGATGCGGGGTTCTTTTCATACACTCTTCAGTATAGATCTATTTAATTGAAAAACCATCCCGGTTAGACGAGGTCTTCCGGGATGGTTCTCCTTTGTTATTGAAATTGATTAATCTTCCTTAGCAGCTTCAACATCGTCCGCTGCCTCTCCTTCAGCTGCTTCCCCTTCTTCCATGAGTTCAGCGTCAGTGAGTTCTTCAAAGAGTTCAGCGCCTTCCTCAACCTCAGGTTCAATCTCCATCAGCGTTGGAGCAGCAACCACGACAACAGTTAACTCAGGGTCTTCCAGGACATTGACATCACCAGAGAAAATCAAATCCTTGACCTGGATATTATCGCCGATCTGAACCAGTTCAGAAACATCCACCGAAATTGTGTCCGGCAAATCTTTTGCTTTGGCTTCGATCTGAAGAAAATCCATACTGGTAACCAACAGCGCGTTTAGTTCCTTTACTGCTGGCGATTCACCCACTACCAATACAGGAACGGTGGTGGAGATGGTCTCTTCCATAGAAACTGCCTGGAAGTCAATATGCAGTAAATTCCGCTTAATCACTTCCCGCTGCAGATCACGGACCAGTGCCAGGTGTTCTTTTTTACCAATCTTTAAGGTTATCAGAGTATTAGCGCCAATCACACTAAGTATCTGGCGGACTTCGCTGGTATTTAAAGTAAGCGGTATCGGCTCAATATCACTGCCGTAAATCACTGCCGGGAGTAATCCTTCCCGCCTGAGCGCTTTTACCTGCTTCCCAATAATTTCCCTTTTCTTTGCTTCTAATACATATTTTTCCATTATTTCCTTCCTCGAAGCGCCTCTCACTACTGCTGAAGCAGAGTTACCTTCGCTTCTCTAGAATGATGAGTATTGATAGTTCTGCCGAAAACTTACCATACTTAAATCTGGCATCTTTAACTGAACAAAAAAAGACCGCCACATCCAGGTGACGATAAAA
>JBARSJ010000125.1:0-3931 GCA_049644685.1 Anaerolineales bacterium | reverse complement strand
CACTCCTGCCCGGACAAAGGATCACGATATTGATGTGTCCAACCCTCTTCAGTCTCCGAAATAAGCTCAAGTGACTTGAGGACAGCTTGTTGTTTTTCTTTACCCAAAATGTACATGTTTATTATTGTAATAACTGTTTCGTTCTAACGTTAATTATGTTTCAACTGCGCGATAATCTACTGGATATTATTTTCCAATTGGGAAATAATATCTGGAATGTTATCGCCCAACACTTCTCTTTCACTCCATAGCTGGCATATATTAAAAGTATAGCATAGTGTTCTGGTATCAATCTTCAGGGGGTTTGATGACCAAGAACAAACTTCTTGCCCAGGTCCGCGAGACTATTAAGAATGGGTAAGGGGTGACAAGGAGAGAAACGAAGGTGCAAGTGGTAAACTAAAAGGCTGCAAGGTCGGTTTTCACTACTCAAGATCCCCCGTAGAAATAAAAAGAACCAGGTGATTTTCGATCACCTGGTTTTTCATTTAACAGAGTGTTGTTATTATTCCAGAATTTGCTGCGACATCATGGTCAGCTCCACCCGTTTTGTCCATCCCAAGCTTTCCCAGAACTTAACTCCCCCCACATTGTCCTCAAAAATAAATAAGTGGCATTTCTGGATTCCTATCCGGGTTAAGGCGAACATACAGCGGCTGACCAGCGATTGCCCTAATCCCTGCCGGCGGAAGTCCGGATGGACCATCAAATGGTGGATATAACCCCGCCTGCCATCATGACCGCAGAGCACAGTGCCTGCCACCTGCCCTTCTTTCCAGGCAATGAAACTCATACCCGGATTCCTTTCCAAGAAGATTTTAATGCCGTGGTGGGAATCCGCTTTACTTAACCCAATATTGTCACTTTTTTCCCACAACTTGTAGATAATATCATAATCTTCAATGCTCATTTCATGGATATTGATCGTCATCCTGTCTCCTTCTTCCCAGAGGAAAATCGCTGAACGGATTCCTGGGCTCAGCGATTAATACTCAAAAAATCCCCGCCCAGTTTTGCGTCCCAAATGTCCGGCAGCAACCATTTTACGCAGCAAATAAGCCGGACGGTATTTATCTTCACCCAAATCAGCCTGCAGCACCTCCATCACCGAAAGGACTACATCCAAACCAATCAAGTCCGCGAGAGCAAGGGGACCCAACGGATGGTTCATGCCCAATTTCATCACCTCGTCGATTGCTTCCCGGCTGCCAACGCCTTCCTGGAGAGCAAATACGGCTTCATTAAGCATGGGGCATAAAATCCGGTTGGAGATGAATCCCGGGGAGTCATTGGCTTCCACTGCTACTTTGCCCATTTGTTCAGCCGCTTTGATCACCGCGCTTGTGGTTTCATCAGAAGTATCCAGCCCGCGGATGATTTCCACCAACCTCATCAGGGGCACTGGATTCATAAAATGCATGCCGATAACTTTGTCAGGACGGCTGGTTGCAGAAGCCAGCTGGGTCAAGCTGATTGATGAGGTATTGGAGGCCAGGATCGCCTTTGGGGAAGCATTTTCATCCAGCTCAATAAATATCTTACGCTTTAAAGCAAAATTTTCAGTGGCCGCCTCAATCAACAAGTCAGCTTTTTCGATCCCTTCCAAATCATTAGTCGTCTTAATCTGAAGGGCATTTTCTTTGCCCTCCGCGGTAATTTTTTCTTTTTGAAATAATTTTTCTACTGATTTGGATATGGTCCCTTTGGCTTTGTCCAGCTGGTCCTGGTCCACATCCATCATTGTCACCTGGAATCCGGAAACCGCTGCTGTCTGAGCGATCCCGTTCCCCATCGTCCCTGCACCCACCACAAAGATTTTTTCCACCGCCATCTGTTATTCTCCTTCAAATTAAATGATCTCAATTGCCATTGCTACTGCCTCTCCCCCTCCCAAACAGAGGGAAGCCACACCGCGGGTTAAACCTCGATCCTTCAAAGCATAGATCAGCGTGGTCAGCACCCTGGCGCCGCTGGCTCCAATAGGATGCCCGAGAGCGATTGCCCCGCCATGAACATTAACTTTATCCCAATCCCAACCTAAATCTTTCATCGCTTTTCCGTCCGCCAGAACCTGGGCCGCAAATGCTTCATTTAACTCAATTAAATCCACATCATCCAGCGTCCAACCTGTTTTTTCCAGCAGCAAAGGTGTGGCAACTGCCGGCGCATAAAATAGATACTTCGGTTCCACAGCCGCATACGCGTAATCAATTATCCTGGCTAAAGGCACTGCACCCATTTCCGCGGCTTTTTCTTCACTGGCAACCACTACTGCGGAAGCGCCGTCATTTAACCCGGGAGAGTTGCCTGCAGTCACTTTACCATCTTTAATAAAAGCCGGGGGCAGCTTGGCCAGGATTTCCAGGGTAGTATCACGCCTGGGGGTTTCATCGGTATCAAAAATTGTTACGCTGTTTTTGCGTCCCTTTATCTCTATAGGGAGAATCTCATCCTTGAACTTTCCCCCATCAATAGCCTGGATGGTTTTTTGATGGCTTTGATAGGCAAATTGATCCATCTCTTCCCGGGAAATATCATACTCCTCGGCAATAAATTCGGCCGCATTGCCCATCCCCCAGTCTTCGAATGGATCCCAGAGACCATCATGTAAAAGGGCATCCTTTAACTCAGCATGTCCAAATTTCAGTCTTCCCGATCTTCCTTCCACCAGATAGGGCGCCTGGCTCATGGACTCCATCCCCCCGGAGACAAAGAGATCGGCATCACCAGCCCGGATGCTCTGGGCCGCTAGCATAACAGCCTTTAACCCGGATCCGCAAACTTTGTTGAGTGTGAAGGCCCCGACAGTTGCCGGCAGCCCGGAATAAATAGCAGCCTGGCGGGCAGGGTTCTGCCCCAATCCAGCTGAGACCACGTTACCCATGATCACTTCCTGGATTTCCTCCGGATTCGGGATGCCAGCTCTACGGACAGCTTCCTTTACTACCAACGCGCCTAACTGGGTAGCAGAAAAACCGCTTAAGGAACCTTGAAAACTTCCTGAAGGGGTGCGAACTGCACTGAGGATTACCGAGTTTTTTATTGCCATTAGGGAACAACCTCCTCAAATGAAAATGAAATTATATTATCAAAAATCTAGGGGAACTCAAAACCGGTAAATTACAACTGCCTAAAATACTAATATTATATATTTATTTCCAGGAAGATAAAACCTTCTGGTAGGTATCTTCCAGCGCTTCTGGGAGCACCCGGACTCCTCCAATCGTTGTCATGAAATTGGTGTCACCCATCCAGCGCGGAACAATATGCCAGTGCAAATGTTTTGGTATCCCTGCCCCTGCTGCCTCACCCAGGTTTAGGCCCACATTCATTCCTTCAGGTTGGTAAACAGCTTGAAGGATATCTCCCCCTCGTTTAATTAACTCCATCAATTCTGCCCGGCACTCTTGATCCAATTCAGACAATTTCTCCTGGTGAATAATTGGCAAAATCAATATGTGTCCGGTTGTGTAGGGGTAGCGGTTAAGCATCACAAAAGCGTTTTCCCCCCGGAATATTATCAGGTTGTCCCGATCATCTGATTCAGAGTAAGCCTTGCAAAAAGGGCA
Source organism: Anaerolineales bacterium (assembly GCA_049644685.1). GTDB lineage: Bacteria > Chloroflexota > Anaerolineae > Anaerolineales > UBA11858 > B10-G9. The sequence continues at coordinate 362 of JBARSJ010000125.1, read as the reverse complement.
TCCATCATGATTGGAATTGTCTTCGATATATTTCATACGCCAGGGAGACCAGATACGACCCATTGAATAATTTCTCAGTAAAGTTACTATTTATCTCAATTACATTTTAACAGAAAACCCCATTCAATTGATCTTGACAAAGTAGAACATATGTTCTATACTGGGGGAGCAATACCAGAACAGGACTCATTTTCTCTACAAAATGGAGGGTTACCATGTCTGCCAACAGTATTCATTTTATTCCGGAACGGATCCAGGTTAAACGGGGGGTAGTTTTTGGCCTGCTGATCATTTCTGCCCTGGTCGCGTTTGAGATATTTAACTACAGCACCACAGATTTTGCCCTGACTGATCTCCTGGGA
>JBARSJ010000124.1:0-17925 GCA_049644685.1 Anaerolineales bacterium | reverse complement strand
TTTTTTCAGGGCTTGCGGTCTCTGGGAGCAAGAGGGAATGGAACCAGGGACGGGTCAGTCAGATGAGGGGTTTGAATCTCTCTTATTACGTAGGGAAAGCCTGCTGGGTCCTATTGCATACTTATTCTATGATCACCCTCTGCATATTGTACGAGGTGAGGGTGTCTGGCTATTTGATGATGAGGGTAATAGATACCTTGACGCTTATAATAACGTCCCCCAAGTTGGTCACTGCCATCCCCATGTTGTCAACGCAATTTCCAGACAATCCAGGCTGCTAAATACCAGCACGCGCTATCTTCACGAGCACATCCTTGAACTGGCAGAAAGGATCACGAAACGGCTGCCAGAGCCACTAAGCGTTTGTACCTTTGTGTGTACAGGTTCAGAGGCCAATGAGCTGGCCTGGCGCATGGCACAGCTGGTATCGGGCAATACAGGGGCACTGATCACAAACTACTCCTACCACGGTAGTACTGGCGCTACCGCCCAGTTCAGTACAGAAAACCTTCCGAAAGGGAAATTACCACCTCATGTAAAAACTTTTGATGCTCCCACTTCAAATACGACCTGGCGTAAGCCAGATTCCGGAATTCGTGATGCTATCATGGCCCTGGAAAAAGATGGGCATCAGCCAGCCATGCTTGTTCTGGACACCTCATTTGTCAGCGATGGTATATTCACATCACCAAAAGGGTATTTAAAAACATTATTTAAAGCAACAAGAGCAGCCGGAGGATTGTGTGTCGCCGATGAAGTCCAGGGAGGTTTTGGGCGGTTCGGCACACATTTCTGGGGCTTCGAGTTCGACGATGTGATACCAGATATCGTTACCATGGGAAAACCGATGGGCAACGGCCATCCCATTGCCGCCGTTGTAACCCGACCTGAGATAGCGGAAGTTCTTGCCAATGAAACAGGCTACTTTAACACTTTTGGCGGAAACCCTGTATCCTGCGCCGCCGGCCTGGCTGTCCTGGATGTGATAGAAAAGGAAGGCTTACAACAAAATGCAAAAGTGATTGGCCAATATTTTAAAGAAGGATTAGGTGAATTACAGAAAAGTTACCCCCAGCTTGGTCAAGTTCACGGTTCGGGCTTACTCCTGGGTCTTGATATCAATACTCCTAAAGGCAAACCCGATCCGGAGATTGCTGATAAGATCATGAACCATATGCGCCAGAATGGCGTTCTGGTTGGAATAACCGGTCAGAAATCAAGTGTCCTGAAAATACGTCCGCCGCTGGTTTTTGAGAAGGAACATGCAGATATCTTGCTGGCGGCATTGAAGAAGGCTTTGGAGGAAACTTAAAGTTCTACAAAATAGGGGGGATTGTTTACAAACATGAAAACAGCTCGAGTCCAGATGGTTTCTGGCCGCGGTTAATTACATTGGGTCATATCTATTGGACGGTTGATTATTTTTCTCTCCCTGACAAATCAAAAACCGCTGATTTCCACCAGAGCTTCACCTAATCGTTCAATTTCAGCTATAGTGTTGTAATGCGCTCCACCTATCCGTACCACGCCACCTAAATCTTCAACCCCTAGTCTTTCTGTCACACTCAGAGCGTAAAAGTTTCCATCCCAAACAAATATATTTCTCTCATTCAGTAACTCGGCGACATGGCGGGGATGTCTACCTTCTAAATTCACCGCAAAAGTTGGTACGCGTTCGTTCACCCAATGCGGGTCATCCAATCCATAGATGTGTAAACCGGGGACCTGCTGTAGCGTTGTGAGGAGAATGCGGGACATCTCATATTCATATTCCTGAATAGCCGCCAGTCCTTGTTTGAGATGCCGCACTCGCCCATTAAATTTTACCTCAAAGCGCCCTTTGTGTTCACCGCCAAATTCGGTGCCGATCCACTCAAAGTATTCCAAAGCGCCCAGTACCCCTGCAATTCCTTCCCAACTTTGTGTGCCCGATTCGAACTTCCATGGGAGCTCGTTTGATGCAGGGCGGACTTTGTAAGCCATCATCTCATCTAATAAGTCATATCGACCATAGAGGATGCCGATGTGTGGTCCGTAGAACTTATACGCTGAGCAGGAAAGGAAATCCACATCCAGATCTTTCACATCAATCGGGCCATGGGGAGCGTATTGGACAGCATCAACATAAACCAAAGAACCAGCTTGATGTGCCATTCGAGCCATATTCTTGACTGGATTGATCGTCCCCAAGGCGTTTGAGGCATAACCCAGCGCCACGAGTTTCGGTTTCTTTGCCAAGGCCGCTTCATATGATTCCATTAGAAGCCTGCCATCTTCTACATCGAAATCGACCCATGCCACATTGCAGCCTTTGTCTGCGGCGATTAAGGTCCAGGGGGAAATATTGGCGTCATGATCCAGATGGGTGGCAACGATTGTGTCACCTGGTTCAAGTGTTGTGGCGATAGAACGGCTTAGGTGTAAAGTAAGTGTAGTCATGTTAGGGCCAAAGATGATTTCTTCCGGGCGCGAGGCATTGAGAAAATCAGCTGTGGCCTGGCGGGCCTGACAGACCACTGCATCCGATTCACAGCTGGTGGCAAATACTCCACCATGGTTGGCATTTGTGTTTACGAGGTAATCTGTCATCCGATCCAGAGCACTTTGTGTTATTTGCGTTCCCGCAGGGTTGTCAAAGAAGATCGCCGATCGGTTCAAGCCAGGAAATTTATCCCGAATGGCTTTAAGGTCAAGAGGCATACTATCTCCTTAGTGGTATGTGGTTTGATTGCAATCACGCCTGAGGTAATCAACTTCTGCTGTTCATGATTGTTGATACATCTTCATCTCTATTATATATAATAAAACCGCTATTCATTTAGAATCCCGGTCTAAGTGTGGGTGGTATCAGACTTGAACCGAACTGGTGATTTAAATAGAGACCATTCTCTCAATCCGAACAATACGCTGCCTTTACTGATATATTTCATTGTCCGGCAAGATTATTCGTTGGAAATACCACTGAAATATGTAACCACCCCAGACATGATAATTAACCCTGCTCCCAGTATCTGAATCCAGATCAGGGTTTCACCGAGAAAGATCATTGCCAGTAGGCTGACAATCACCGGAGTGATCATCGACATCATTGTCATATACGAGGCACTTGAGATTTTCAGCGTGTTATTAAGATAGGTCCAGGTCATCGCCAACAAAAACCCATTCCCAATGGTATGAGGCAGAACTGTCAGAGGAGGTTTGCAGCAGGACAATACCTGGCTGAGTGATCCAAAGATTTCAGGAGTCCAAAGTGCCAGGCTGACTAACACAAGGACTACTGGTAAACCGGCCAGGGGTTTCTGAAAAGTCACGACCTCAACTTTAATAGGTTGTGATCTTAAATGTTTTCGAACAAGAACATTGCCAAGAGACCAACAAACACAGGCTCCAAGAATATATAGATCCCCGACTCTGGGCAGAAGTATCTGGCCTTTCGTGGTCAATAGATATGCACCTGATAACATTGAAAAAACCAGCACTATCTTAATGACAGTCAGCCGTTCTTTGAGGATCAGCCAGGCAAATAGTATTGTAGTTACAGTAGCCAACTTAACCAAAAAGCCAGCATTGATCGCGGAGGTTAATGAGATCCCGATTATGCTCAAACAAGTACCCAGGCCTGATTGAATGCCATTGGCGAAGAATAACTTCCAAAATAATTCCGGTGTCTCTCTATATAAAGATTTGAAATCTCCGCCAAATCCTGGCAGAAGCATGATAGCCAGCACGACCAAGGCAACTCCTATTGAAAGCAATTGGAAGGATAGGACCTGAGCGGCGCTGTTGAAAGCCAATTTAGTGACAAAGATCTGCAAAGCCCAAAAACCTGAAAACATCAGTATATTAAATAGGGGTGATTTCCTAATTGTATTGAGTGAGGATCTGTCCATGGCGGGGAGATGTGAGTTAGCTGGTTTCCAATGTGTGAGGTGACTTTCTGGGATCTTTTACAAAAAATTTGATAACAACAAATGATAGTACTGCCATGATCAATGCTGCCAAAAACATACTCTTATACCCCAGGAACTGAACCAGGCTTCCGCCAATAATGGGTGCCAGTAAGAAGAAAGGACCAGTGAGAGTTTTGGACATTCCAATGTAAGTGGGCCGGTTTTCTTCCGTTCCAAATTCCATCGCAAAATTTTGATCCGCAATATATTCTCCTGAATGGGCAATACTCATCATGGCAAAGACCAGATACAGAGCCCATAGAGTATCGACCAACAACAGACTCCCGATTCCCAGGATCAGGATCAGATTGCTGATCTCGATTACACGTTTGTAGCCGCTTTTATCCCCCAGACTTCCCCAGATTCCAAATCCGATAATTTCTGAGACCAACATAATGGCAGTAAAGGTTGCAGATTGGGCGATTGGCAGGTTATGTTTATTGATCCCATATACTGTGATAAAAGCCAAAGCCATGCCAGCCAGAAAGATAAAACCCCTGTTCGTAAGATAGATTAGGAAATTCCTGTCCTTGCCGAGAATATCCTTGATCCGGGTCAGCAAACTGATCGTTTCTGCTGAATTCTGACGGGGAATTTCCGGCTCGATATTCATATTCAAAAATATATAGGAAATGGAAACTGCGAAGAATCCGATCAAGAACATTGTGGCGTAATTATATGGATAGGTGATTGAAACCAGCAAGATTCCTGTGATCGCGGCGCCTCCCAAACCCATTAATTTCCCCAGGATCAAGGAGTATCCCCAGTAGCGTCCGCGGTGGGAGACAGGTATGACTGTGGCGATCAATTCCTGCCAGGGTAGTGCCACCAAACCACCGGAGAAAACCTTGATGGCATAGATCACCAGGATCAGGATCAGGGCGATGCGTTTATCAAGCTGGGGAATGAGAAATGCCCCCAACGCCAGGAATAAAAAAGGAATCCGGTCGAATATTCCGAGAAACCTGACAATTGGCATCCGGCGGTTCCTTCCCTCCAGGGTCCTGGCCAGGAATAATTGAGGTAGGAACCAGCCTGCCCCATCCAGGGCAGGGATCAAACCGATCAGGATTGGCGAATCTGTCAGCGTGCTGACAAAAACGGGCATGATCGTATAGGCAGCCGCGAAACTATCACCAAAAAACCAGAAACAGGCGTCCATCAGATTGGCGAAGAAATTGCGCTTGAAATTTTTCTTTACCTCAGGATGAACTGCCTCTGTATCGGGAATGGTAAAGAAATCCTTGATTAAGATCCTCATTTCGATGTTTTCGCCTTTGGATTATCCGGGATGAAAGCAGTTTTTTATTTATAAAGAGGAGAGTAGTTTAGATTTTTTATCATCCACTTGATTGCTCTGGCAAATATACCACGTGTTAATTGTGGGCCTGCATAAGGGAGCTCCCGGTTGATTATGAAGTGGTTAGTAAAACTATTTGATTCTTTTGCCATCAGATCCGCGATCATTCTACCTGCGATTTGAGTAGATGGAACTCCTTCATTAAAACCAGTTGCATAAAAAATGTTCTCTTCATTCCCCAGGGTGCCAACTGCAGCCCCCCTTCCCAGGGTATAGGCGGTTACTCCTCCCCAGGCATGATCTATGGTTAAACCTTCCAGTTGAGGGAAAAGCGAGAACAAATCCCTTTCAATTTTCCCCATGACTAACTTGTCATTTCCTGAACTCAAGGAATCGCGATCATAATAGGTGAAATCAGAACCACCGATCACAATGCGCCCATCCGCGGTTCTGACACTGTAGCTGAAAAGGGTGCGAAAATCGGACAATCCAAACCTCTCTTCCCAACCAACAGAATCCCATTGTTTGTCACTTAAGGGTTCTGTAGCGATCTGAAATACACTAACAGGAAAAACGCGATTCTTGAAGAAGCCAATTTTGTGCCCATAAGCGTTTAATGCCACCACCATGAAAGGCGCCTGGATATCCCCAAGTTCCGTCTCCACCTGGTTCATTTTTCCTGGAGTGATCCTGGTTATGATAGTTTTTTCCCGGACCTCAACACCCAGATCTTCAACGATCCTTTTCATTTCCCGGGCCAGTTTGGCGGGATTCAGGGTTGCTCCAAAGGGAAACATGATACCGGAGATAAAACGAGGGGATCTTATGATCTTTTCCAATTCTTTCCCTTCCAATAGAGTTGATTCAAGGCCAAATTTTTGTAATTCAATTTGGTATTCTTCCAATTTCCGGGTTTCTTTCTCGTCCAGTACAACTTCGAGCATGCCGGATTCATCAAAATCAAAGCTAGCGCCATAATCAGATATAAAAGATTTGATTTGTTGAATACCAAAGGATGATACCTCCAGATCCCGCATCCTTTTTTCTGGATCTTCCTGCTCCCAATCCAGCAGGGAGGTTGTGATGCAGAATCCTCCATTCCTGCCGCTGGCACCATAACCGCAGCAAGCACCTTCCAGGAGTACGATCTTTTTTTCCGGGTATCTTTTACGGATGTTGTAAGCTGCAGACAGGCCAGTATACCCTCCTCCCAAGATGACCACATCAGCTTTGTGCCTGCCGCGGAGAGGCTCGTTTATGGTTTGGTCTTCAAGGCCAGCTGCCTTGAACCAGAAGTTATCCGGGGAATACTCGTACAAATCCGGAGGTCGGATGTTTTTTCCTGGTTTGTATACAGGCGAGAAGTACTTCATTAAAATTCTCCCGGGAATTCACTTCCTTGATAAACAATAACGCCTTCAATCATGGTAAGGAGTACTTCTACCTCTGCGATTTTTTCTGCGGGAATATCAAAAAGATTCTGATCCAAAACGATCAAATCTGCTTTTTTGCCGATTTCCAGGGATCCCACTTCTTCCTCGAGGAAATTAGCGTAGGCGCCATTATAGGTAAAGCTGCGAATTAGATCATCAAGACTCGAACTTTCTTCAGGCCATAAAACACGATTTTCAGTTTTGTGAATCGATTTCCTTGTCACACCGGTCTGAATGGCGATCAGCGGGTCGAAGGGTATGGTAACCGGAAAATCGCTGCTGGATGCCATCACAACGCCCGAATCGATCAAACTCTGCATGGGATACTGTCTGTCAGCCCTTTCCTGGCCCAGATAGGGCAGGGCTAACTCGTCATAATAATCATCCACTTTAAACCAGAATGGCTGGGGGAGTCCAATAATATCCAGATCTTTGAAGCGGGGGATATCGGCCTGATCGACCAGATGCAAGTGAGTGACCGAATGACGTGAATCCCGTTTTCCGTTTTTATTTTTGGCATGTTCAATTGCGTCGAGAGTGATGCGTGCCGCGCCATCTCCAATGACATGAAGGTGTATTTGGATCTTCTCTCTGTCTAGCAAGGCACAAACATCTTTTAATAATTCTGGAACCCAGATCGGCTCTCCCCGGAAATCTGGTCGATGAGCATAGGGTTCAAGCAAGTAAGCCGTACCGCCTTCAATGACCCCGTCCACAAATATCTTGGCTGATAAGGTTTGGAAGTAGGGGTGGACATTTTTCGCTATTTCTACCTGTACAAGATCAACCTGGGTTTTGATATCCTGATCTGCCTCAAGTGTGATCGAGCCCCTGAAACGCATCTTCAAATTCCCTTCCCTGGCGAGTTCGTTGTATGCGGTGACGGATTCAGTGTCGAGCATGGGATCATGAGTTAGGGTGATCCCGGCTTTAGCTGCCATTTTCTGATACTCCATTAGGGCATTCTTGCGTTCTTCCAGGGAGTGGTCCGGGATCACATCCTCGATCAGTTTAAAGGCAGTTTCCCGAAGAGTGCCGCTTGGTTCTCCACTATCCGGGTCCCGTTCAATCCTTCCGCCGTCGGGATCTTTTGTCTTCCGGTTTAATCCGGCTTGTTCCAATGTCGTAGAATTGACCCACATCGAATGGCCGTCATAGGATATCAGAGCGATGGGTCGATCTGGGAGGATATCATCGAGACTTTTTTTGTCCGGGCCAAGACTGGTAAAAAAAGTGTCCGCCCAACCGCTGCCCCGGTAGAAATTCCGATCCGGGTTTTTCTCTATAAATTCAGCAATGGACTGGAGATAATCAGCAAGGTTTTCCCCGCTGTAAAGGCTGATATTGCCAACCAGGTCCATAGCGTGAGAAGCGTGGGAATGGGCATCTACAAATCCTGGCAAGACCATTTTTCGCTCCAGATCGATGATCAGCGTATCTGGGTTGATATATGGATCCGCTCCCTCATTTGATCCAACATACTCGATCAGACCATCCCTGATCACTATGGCTTCAGCCCAGGGTTGATCCTGATGGACAGTGTAAATCGACCCATTTCTGAGCATTAATGTAGAGTTTGGATTATTCATGAGATCGTCCTTTTTACCCGGAGAGGTTATTTATCCCAACCTTTCTGTAGAGAGAAATCATCTGAATTTTCAGATCAAATTTCATCCTAACGAATGACGAAATAATCATACCATGTAATTTCTGTATCTTCAAGAAAAAGTGATTTATTTGTCCGAAAGTAAAATAAAAACACAAAAGCATTGACATTTCGGTAACTGTGCGATATCCTTATAACTGTATTGTCATATTTCATGAAACCTTCAAAATGAGGGGAGCCCTATGTACGAACCTGATGATTTTGATTGGCAGATCATATCTTTGCTTAATGAGGATGGGCGCATGCCCAGCGCTGAAATAGCCAGGATATTGGGGGATGTCTCTGCCCGGACGGTTACCAATCGTATCAATTCCTTGACCGAACACGGCATTATCAATGTCAGGGCCGTCGTTAATCCTGAGAAAGTTGGTTATGGTGTTATGGCAGATGTTTTTATTGAGGTTGAGCCGGGGCGAGTTCGGGAAGTTGCCGAAATAGCTGCAAAATTTCCCCAGGTCAGTTACCTGGCCTGTTCCACAGGTGAAAGTGATGTCAGTATCTCGCTTAGGGTCCGCAGCATTGAGGAATTATTTGATTTTGTCACTGAAAAACTGGGTAAGATCCCTGGTGTACGGCGGACCCAGTCTTTTTTGCTTCCGGTTAAGATCAAAGACCTGGATACCTGGCTTCCACCGGGTATTGAGGATAAAAAAGTTTCCCTCGAGCCGACATAATCATTGGAACTTAATTTAATGGGAGAAGGAGGGTTTATGGCAGGTATTTACAGGAAATCTTGCGAAGGTGCGCTGAACGAAGTACGTTCAGGTATATATTGGTTGATCAGTCCCCCGTTAATGATTTGAGCAGACCGAACTGTTTCTGAACTGTGAACGAACAGAGAAAGCTTGACCAAATCAACTCTCAAGGAGGAAAAGATGGCACTTTTAGGACGCCACAGATTTATTACCCTTGTGGTCACATTATTCATTGTGGCCGCATTCGTAGTCGGGTGTTCTCCCCCGCAGGAGACACTGCCCGATCAACCGGTAGCTGATGAGCCGGCAGATGAACCAACTGATGAACCTGCTGCAATGACCAGCATCACCATAATGATACCGGATAACCCGGTAGCCTTTAACGGCATCAATACTGACACAGGTTATGAACAGGCATTGGGAGAATTGGTAATGCTCTCGCTGACCGAAACTGATCCGGAAGGAAATATCTTTCCTGAATTGGCAGCTGAGATTCCCACTCTCGAAAATGGTGGTGTAACTTTCGACGAAGAAACCTGGACGATGACAGTCACCTGGAAGCTTCGGGAAGATGTCTTCTGGGCTGATGGCGAGCAGGTTACTGCCGATGATGTTATCTTCACCTGGAATGCTCTTATCGATGCAGATGCCTGGATCGCAGCCATGGATTACACAAGATCCATCGAAAAGATTGATGACTTCACCTTCACTGTTTACTATTATGAAGGTTATGTATTCCCTTACTACCCACTTCAGTTTGGTGGGGAAGATTTCTTCGTCTATGCTGAGCATTACTGTGATGCTGAGGCGGGTTTTTACGAATGGAATTGTGATGACCAGCCGTTGAGCAGCGGCCCCTATATCCTCGAAGAGTGGGTTGCTGATGATCACCTGACCTTTGTGCGCAACCCCAACTATTTCGAAGAGGGCAAGCCCTACATTGACCAGGTTATCGTCCAGATCGTTCCGGAAGAAACCGTTAAACAGGCCATGATGATGGAAGGGGATGCTGATCTACACTACTGGCCGGCTGAGCCTGCCTCCGATATTTACAAGGAGCCTGGCAACGGCACCAGTTATGTAAAATCACCAACTGAACGCTGGGTGATGCGATTGATCCCCAACCTGTATGTAAAAGGCGATCGTGAGACCCCACACCCGTTCCTCTCTGATGTAAACGTCCGGCGAGCATTGCGCATGGCAATTGATGTGGACACGATCATCAATGATCTTTTCCTCGGCTATGGTGTACCGGTTTGGAATGATTTTTTCCGACCACCTTTCAATGGTTGTGATATCCCTCGACCAGAATATGACCTGGAAGGCGCAGCAGCTCTGCTTGAAGAAGCTGGCTGGACAGACACTGATGGTGATGGTATTCGTGAATGCCACGGCTGCCCCAATGCAGCAGAAGGCACTGTCATGTTCATGGAATACGCCATCTACGCTGAATATGGTGAAACCCTGGAATTGACCCAGCAGTTCATCGCTGAAAGCTGGAACGCGATTGGAGTTGATACAGAACTTCAGATCATCGAAGGCGCCATTATGTGGGCGGAGGAAGAAGATGGCGGCACTGAAATTGCCGGTCTTTACGAGATGGATATGTGGGATGACGGGTATCCCGGCACTGATCCATCCGACCAGATCTGGACCTTCTACTACTCCGAGAGTGATTGGAATTACGGATGGTGGGTAAACGAAGACATGGACGCCTGGATCGATGAATTCTACTCACTGGACGATGAATACCGACTGGAAGTCGCCTGTGAAATGGCAGCTATTCTTGAAGAAGAACTGCCGCAGATCCTGCTCTTCTCTACCCTGGAACAGCATGGTATATCAGATCGGCTTCAAGGTGTTTTACCCAATGCCAACGATCCTGTGACCTGGAACATTGCTGACTGGTCAGTGACCGAGTAGAACTTTGATGTGTTGGATTAAATTGGATTAATGGGAGGGGTTCGATAGTTGAACCCCTCTCCTTTTCAAACCTGAGAGAGTGTGATTATGGGACAATATATCGTTCGCCGTTTACTTCAGGCTATCCCAATGTTGTTGTTGGTCAGCATTGTTCTTTTTGCGCTGGTCAACATCGCTCCAGGTGGGCCAATGAGTGCTTACAGCCGGACAAATCGGATGCCTGAGGAGAAGAAAGAAGCGATCAGGCGGTCTTTTGGCCTGGATAAACCTTTGCCGGTTCAATATATTGTCTGGTTGGCAGGCAATGACTGGATGCCAATCGATACGGATGGCAATGGTATCACTGATAGTTATGGAACTCGCAAAGGTGTTTTACGGGGAGATTTTGGTTTCTCATACAAGAATCGCGAACCAGTCCTGGATCAGATCCTGGACAGGCTTCCCAATACGATTTATCTGATGGGTATCACACTGATCGTGGTGGCTATAGTAGCCATACCAATTGGCATAATTTCTGCTGTTAAGCAGTATTCAGCCTTTGATATCACAGTTACGAGCTTGTCTTTTATGGGTCAGGCTATGCCAGAATTCTGGCTGGGGTTGATCCTGATCCTGGTCTTTTATGTAGGCCTGGACAATCCGATCACGGGAGATTCTCTTTTACCTGGGGGAGGGATGTACACCATCGGTGCAGAGTTTTCCATTGTAGATCGAATTAGACATCTAATCCTCCCAGTGTCCATGGGCGTGGTGGGCTGGGTTGCCTGGTGGTCGCGATTCCTGCGTTCCAGTATGCTAGAGGTGATCAACCAGGATTATATCCGCACAGCCCGGGCCAAGGGGCAGACAGAAAGAAATGTTCTATATAAACATGCCCTTAAAAACGCACTTATTCCCTTGATAACCATGATCGCGATAGATTTTCCTTATGTGTTCACGGGTGCAGTAGTTGTTGAACAAATATTTTCCTGGCCGGGCATGGGTCGTTTGTACTACAACTCTGCCACCAGCAGGGATTATCCGATGTTGATGGGGGTTCTGATCCTTGGATCTGCCGTGATTGTGTTAAGCAATCTAATGGCAGATATCATTTATGCTTATCTGGATCCCCGTGTTCGTTATGACTGAAAGAGCAAAGCCATATTGAGGAGTTCTTGTAATATATGCCCAATTATACCGACGAAAAGAAAAGCAAAATAAAATCCCCTGAAACCCTGGCCTCCCTGGTTTGGAAAAGGTTCCGACGCCATCCCGGGGCTGTGGTTGGTGCAGTCATCCTGACCATACTGATTATGTCTGTAACATTGGCCGGTTTGTCTCCTCATGATCCTGAGATATCAGACATCGCGAACAGATATCAACCCCCATCCTGGACCTATCCATTTGGAACAGATGGCTTGGGCAGAGATATATTAGTCAGAGTCCTTTATGGAGGGCGGGTATCCTTAATGGTTGGCTTTTCGGTTGTTGCGATAACGCTCAGTATCGGGGTGCCAATCGGCGCCATAGCCGGCTATTTTGGAGGTTGGATAGATAGTGTCCTCAGTAAAGTCATCGATGCAACCATGTCACTTCCGGCCCTGATGTTTATGATCCTGTTATCTGCGATTCTGCGTGAAACTGACCTTCCTTTTGTTAGAGGTAACAGCATGTTAACCATTGCGCTGGTATTGGGCGTTTTGTCCTGGCCGACTGTCGCCAGGTTGGTTCGAGCCGTTTTCCTGACCTTCAGGGAGATGGAATATGTCACTGCAGCCAAAGCGCTGGGAGCGTCAAACTTGCGGATAATTATTAGTGAGATCCTTCCTAATGGGTTTGGTCCGATCATCGTCGAATCCACTCTGGGAATTGGTTATGCCATCATGGAAGAGTCGACTTTATCTTTTCTGGGTTTTGGGATCATGCCGCCCACGCCAAGTTGGGGAAATTTGTTAGATAATGCCCAGGAACATCTCTCCCAATACCCCTGGTTGGCAATCTTCCCGGGACTCATGATCTTCCTGACGATAATATCTATAAATTTCATCGGAGATGGCCTCAGAGATGCTCTGGATCCCTATAGGATTCTGGCACAAATCGATGAATAAAGGACGCATAATAAAGAAGTCCGTTCTCAGAGGAGAAATAATTGACCGGAATTATTGATAAATTTTTGCTTGAAATTAAGGGATTGAAGACCTATTTCTATACGGAAGATGGTGTTGTAAAAGCGGTTGATGGTGTTGACTTTAATGTCAAAAAAGGGGAGATCCTGGGATTAGTGGGAGAATCCGGCTGTGGAAAGAGTGTTACTGCTTTATCTATCATGCAGCTGATTGGAAAACCCGGAAAGATCATTGAGGGAGAGATCAATTTTGGAGATTTGAACCTGCGGGAACTATCAGTCGAAGATATTCAGGATATTCGAGGAAACAAGATTTCGATGATCTTTCAGCAGCCCCAATCAAGTCTGAATCCGGTCATTAATATCGGTGACCAATTGGCAGAAGTTTTCGAAATTCACACAGATCTGGAGAAGGAGGAAATTTGGGATAAATCCGTTGAACTCCTACGGGTGGTTGGCATCCCTGATCCTGAACAAAAAGCCTATGCCTACCCGCATGAGGTTTCTGGTGGACAAGCCCAACGGGTGATGATCGCCATGGCTCTTGCCATGCGTCCAGCACTTTTGATAGCTGATGAGCCAACAACTGCCCTTGATGTCACGATCCAGGCTCAAATCCTGGATCTAATTCGCGATTTACGCAATCAAATGCATACGGCAGTAATCCTGATCACACATGACCTTGGTGTGGTAGCAGAAATTGCAGATTGGGTGGCGGTGATGTACGCTGGACAAATCATGGAACAGGCCGGAGTAGCGCCTCTCTTTGAAAAACCACTGCATCCCTATACCAGGGGATTGATCAAATCCATTCCGATCCTGGGAGAAACCAAACACCGCCTGGAAGTTATCGATGGGGTCGTGCCTAATCTGGTTGATCTACCTCCTGGTTGCAATTTTGCGCCGCGCTGCAGGGCCCGGATCAGACATGATTTAAAGATATGTGAGGAACGGAAACCTCCGCTGGACCTGGTTCTTCCCAACCATTCTGTGCGCTGCTGGTTATTTCATGACAGTGAAGGACATAAAGCACCACTGACAGATACATACTGGTAAATTACCGTAATTTTTGAAGTGTAGGACTTTATAAATCATGACAAAAGAAAACGTTCTCAACAATACCCAGGATATGCTGGTTGTCAAAGATTTGGTGAAATATTTTCCTGTTCGTGGTGGTGTCCTAAGAAGGATAGTAAATTGGGTTCAGGCAGTCGATGGAGTGAGCTTTTCGATCCGGGAAGGTGAAACTCTGGGATTGGTTGGTGAATCCGGCTGCGGGAAATCAACTATCGGCAGAACAATTCTTCATTTGCTTGAACCTACAGCCGGATCAGTCGAGTTTGAGGGCGAAAATATATTCAAGCTGAAAAAACAGGAAATGAAATCGCGTCGCAGGGATATGCAGATCATTTTCCAGGATCCATATGCCTCATTAAACCCCCGCAAACCGATCAGCGATTCGATTATGGCTGGTCTAAATATTCATAAAATTGGTTCACCCAAAGACCGGGTAGACCGGGTAATGGATATATTAAAAAAGGTTGGGTTGGAGGATTATCATGCCCATCGTTACCCTCATGAATTTTCCGGTGGTCAGCGCCAAAGGATCGGGATCGCCAGGGCAATTGCCCTAAGACCCAAATTCATTATTTGTGATGAACCAGTTTCAGCTCTGGACGTGTCAATCCAGTCCCAGGTTCTCAACCTGCTTCAGGATTTGCAAGATGAGTTTGGTTTGACCTATTTGTTTATCGCTCACAACTTGTCGGTTGTTGAACATATATCTGACAGGGTGGCTGTCATGTATTTGGGAAAAATTGTTGAACTCGCTAGCCGGGATGAATTATATGAAAATCCGCTTCATCCCTATACCCAAGCACTGATGTCCGCCATTCCGATACCTGTTCCCAATTTGAAGAGGGATCGCATCATATTAGAAGGAGAAGTACCCAGTCCTCTCAATCCACCTCAGGGCTGTCGATTTCATCCCCGCTGCCCGGTCGCCATGGATAGGTGTTCAGTTGAGGAACCCAAACTTACTGAAAGTAATGAGCACTGGGTAGCTTGTTTCTATGTAAATTAGATTGATCGTAGCCACCTCATCCCGGAATGAGTAATATCCGGGATGAGTTATTTTAGTCTAAGTATATAGGAGATATTTATATGCCTGTCCCGAAAGAAATTCTGTATTTGACAGAGAATGATGTACAGAAAACAATCACCTATTCTGAGGCTGTTGATCTGGCTGAAAAAGGTATTAAGGCGGATGCAGCAGGCAATGTCAATGGTGATAAGTACTATATGAATGTTGGAGAAGACGGTTTCATTAAACCTTTCTCGGGATATATTGAGGGAGAGGAACTGGCATTTGTCAAAACCTTCAGTTATTTCCCAATTAACCCCAAGAAATATAACCGGCCAACCACATCATCGATGGTGATCTTGCTGGATGCCGAGACCGGGCTGCCGGCATGTTTTATGGAAGCTGGATTTATCACAGGTTTAAAAACGGCTGCTTCAACAGCAGTGACCACGGCTTATTTAGCCAATCCGGATTCTAAAGTTGTGACTATTTTCGGCGCCGGGACCCTGGGGCGATTACATTTACTTGCCCTGGCTGAGCGATTTGATCTGAAAGGAGCCTATTTTATTGATATCCAGCTAGAGACAGCCCAGGCCTGCGCAGCTGAACTTGAACCAATATTGGGTTTTTCTGTAATTGCGGTTTCTCTGGATGACAGGGAATCCGCGGTTAGAGAATCTGACATCATATTCACTGTCACAACCGGCAGCCAGGAGCTGGTGAAACAAGAATGGGTAAAACCAGGTGTATTTATTGCCCGATTGGGATCATATCAAGAGGTCAGCCTGGATGTGATCACTGAGGCAGATAAAGTCGTGGTAGATAGTTGGAAATATGTCAGTCCCCGGATTCCAGAAATCATTCAGTTGAAAGAAGAATCGCGATTTGATTTTGAGGATGTATACGCAGAATGGCCGGATATCGTTGCCGGTAGATCACCCGGCCGAGAAACAGCTGAAGAAGTCATCGTTTATATTGCCCTGGGTATCTGGGGAGAATATGCCGCCATTTTACCGGAGGTGTATAGGAAAGCAAAACAAATGGGACTGGGACAGGATCTTCCCTGCTCCCATTAGGAAATATACCTGGAGGCAGATTAGGTTTATAGCTAAAAATTTAGATTAAGATCTTTACGAGGAGAACGATATGAGTATGCAAGGACCAAAAGGAAAAGAGTTATTCAAGAAAGCATTGGAAGTTATGCCCTACGGTGTAAATTCGAATTTTCGCTACTGGGGTGATGATGATACCCTCGTGGCCACCAAAGGAGAAGGAACCTACGTCTATGATGCAGATGGTAAACGGTATATTGACTATCGTTTAGGATTTGGTCCGATCATTCTTGGACATGGCTATCCTCAGGTTGTAAAGAAAGTTCAGGAGGCTATTGAAGGTGGATCGGTTTTTGCCTGGACCACTCCCTATGAGATCGAACTTTGCGAACGCATAATAAAAATGTGCAATGTGGATAAAGTCCGGTTGACCAATACCGGGACCGAAGCAACCATGCACGCTCTGCGTATCGCCCGGGCTCACACCGGACGCGAAAAATTCATCAAATTTGAAGGCCAGTATCATGGCATGGCCGATTATTTTATGTTCAGCACTGCTTCTTCGAATCCAAGATCCTTGGGATCAAAACGCAATCCCATAAATAATCCCAACACATCCGGAATCCCCAAAGGGATTAATCAATATGTAATCAATCTTCCTTTTAATGATTTTGAACGATTGGAAGAAACAATAGAAGCCAAATGGGGAGATATAGCAGCCATTTTTGTTGAACCCATATTGGGAAATGCCGCCAGTATAATGCCGCTGCCAGGATTTTTGGAGAAAATAAGAGAGCTATGTGATAAGTATGGTATAGTACTGGTTTTTGATGAAGTAAAAACTGGTTTCCGAATCGCCAATGGTGGAGCGCAGGAATATTTTAAGGTTCAGGCGGATTTGGTGACATATGCTAAAGCTTTGGGAAATGGTTTTCCAATTGCTGCGATCGCAGGAAAAGAAGAAGTTATGATGACCATCCAACCAGGCGCTATGGCGCACGGAGGAACATATTCCGGTAATGTGGTTGGTACAGCCGCAGGAATTGCCACCCTGGATATATTGGAAAAAGAACCCATCATTGAAACAATCAACAAACGCGGCAAGGCACTGATGAAAGGAATAGATGAGATCTTGACAGAAGTTGGAATTCCCTCTCAGGTTATTGGAGTTCCGGCGATGTTTGGATTGGTCCTTGGAGCTGAAGAAGAACCTCGTGATTTCAGGGAGTATTTTAATGGGGATGGTGAGCTCTATGAAAATCTTGCTTTGGAACTGATCCGGCGAGGTGTACAGCCAGATGGAGATGCCCGGGAACCCTGGTTCTTGTGTTACTCCCTCTCCGAAGAGGATGTCAATGAAACATTGAATATTTTCAACGATTCGATCATTGCTGCCAAAGGCTAAAGATTAAGTATTCATAGCCGAAAAAAAACAGATTACCCGTAGTTGAATATCAGAGGTATTTATGGCAAAGGCACAAAAAAAGATGACTGCTGAACAAATTACCCAGGATAGCAAAGAATACACTTTCTTCTCCTGGGCTGTACAATCTCAAGTAAATCCCATCCCGATGGTGAAGGCCGAAGGAGTGTACTTCTGGGATGCGGATGGCAAAAAATTCCTGGATTTTTCCTCTCAGCTCATGAATGTCAACCTGGGTCACCAGCATCCTAAAGTGATTCAAGCCATTCAGGACCAGGCTGAAGCATTATGTTATT
>JBARSJ010000123.1:0-6533 GCA_049644685.1 Anaerolineales bacterium | reverse complement strand
TAACCCACGCTCCACCCGACCCGGTGACACGGTGGCACAAGTATAATCAAGTTATCTTAGGCGGGTGAGCTCATCCGTTGGGCGGCGACTTGAGACGATAGGAAAAAAGTCATAGAAGGTGATGGCTGAATTAACCAGGTTATATGAATATGATGGATTTGTTTTGGAGTGTCATATACAGCGTAGCAATAGGTTCGCTCGTTTGGCTCTTGCACAGCAGAATAGGTGAATACCCAAGGCCACTGCCCAGAAGTGAAAATCCCAAGAGAGAAATCAGGGAAGCTCTTTTTCTATGGGGGGTAGCCGTCATTGTTCCCATTCTGATGATATACGTGATTTCACCCCAACTCAACCATGTTGTAACCGATAGAACACTCCGCGAGTTGGTTCTTGTACCCCTGTTCTCTGTACTATATATCGCGTTGCCACTGTTCGTAGTACTTAAGCTGAACAGGTGGACGGTAAAAGACCTGGGGATAACTTGGAAGAGCCAGTCGCGAAGTGTGCCGATTTTCGCGGTAGCTTTAGGCTTGGTGACTGGCAGTATTGCGTTTGTGACCAATCAAGCAGTGATAGGTATCGAACTGCTCCCGTGGGGAGTATTGATCTTGTTGCTATTCACCAATTCATTCATCGAGGAGTTCTATCATCGTGGAGTGATTCAATCACTTCTTGAAAGGGCAATTGGACAGAGAAATGCGGTATTGTGGGGCGGCATCTTATTTGGCTTGACGCATGTGGTGTTTGATATCTCTATGTTAATGGAAACAAAAGGATTCCTAGCCGTCTTTTTCGCCGTGTTGCTACAAACAATGGCTGGCTGGCTTTTTGGGATTATCTACATGAAGACGCGTACCTTGTGGCCAGGGATGGCATTCCATTACTTGGTCAATTGGCTGCCATCAATTCTTGCAGGGATCATGGGCTAAGTATGGCCTTTCCAATGAATTGCCGCCCAACCCAACATGAACCAGACTCGCCTTCGGCTCCGGTAAACGGCGCGCAAAATGCAAACTTTGGCTATAATCAAATAGTGTCGGATTGCATTCCCGGCGAGCAGGTTATGTAATCGTTAGGCGGCCGTTCAATTTGGCGGGGAGGTTTTTGAATGTCTGACACATTTGACTCTATGCCATCTAATTATTTCTTTAGCCAGGTTAAGCCGAGGTTTGACTTTCTTTCGAAGTACTACAAGTTTTCAATAATCTCAGAGGAAGTAACAGAGGACTTCCTTATACCAAAGATTACGTATCGTTGGAATGATTTCTACATAGCCATTGGCAGAGGGAGAGGTTCTGTCGTAGTCTTCGCTGGACTTCAAAATGGAATGAAGCTGGGCTTTGCATTTAGCCAGATTTGTTATTTCCTCGATACGGGTGATATTCCATCAGATCGAGGTGAAGGTTATAGCCCTGGTCCTGCCTGGGAAATCCCCTTAGAATAGCGAATAAATGAGCAACTGGATTGGTATGCAGATTATCTGAAGCAAAATTTGAACCGAGTATTGGATTTGTTCTTTGATGATGAAATGAAAGAAAAGAAACAAACGTTAATTTCAAAGAGACTAGAAGAGTTGGAGAAAATTAAGGAATTCTTAGATTCTAAGAAATCATAGCAGTAGTAAGTATTGAATGCCGGCTGCCTAACCCCCGCTCCACCTGACTGCCGGGTTTAGTGGCAATTAGCTCTTATATCCCTCTTATAGGTTTCAGTTCTATAATAAATACCAAGAAACACTCGCCAGCAGGTGAGCTCATCCGTTAGCCCACCAAGTTGGAAAAGGAGGATTCAATGAATATATATTTAAAGGCTGAGTTTGATCGCCTGAATAAGCTCCTTATCTCAGTCGGCATTGAATTCCCAGACACTGATGGTGCTAAACGTAGAGATTTTAGGCGTATCCGAAAAAAAACCGGTATCGAGCTCTTTGGAGATCTTGTTGAGTTATATGAAATTAGAAATGGTTCTGAAGGCAAACTCGTTTTTGTGGTAATCACTGATGGATGGGTGCCATGTGAGTTCCTCTCAGTGAATCAGGCAATTGATTCTTGGGGGTTTTATTCATCAAATCCTGCCGATTCCTTTGAAAGAGCAAACCGGCAATATATTGGTATTCAGGAATCTCCTCCGAGGGATGTGAGGATTCAACAAGAACCATGGTGGAATAAAGCCTGGTTCCCATTCGCTGAATTTAATGGCACACAGATCTTCCTTGACGTAGATCCGTCTCCGAGTGGCCTGGTTGGCCAAATAATTGCTTATCAGCATGATCCAGATGCCATTCATTATGTCGCTCCGGATTTTTTATCATTTCTCAAAAAATCAAATGATCTGCTAGAGAAACATTCCCAAGAACTGTTCCAATGAAGATCGGATTATTATGCTCTCTCAAGGATAAAAGAGCTGGGCTAACCCCCGCTCCACCCGACAGCCGGTTATGATGGGAATTAAAAGTGATGTGTATTAAATCCTTAATAACAGGACCAGCAGATTTTTGTTTTATACTGATTAAGGGCTGCGGGTGAGCTCATCCGTTATGTAATAAGTTTTTTTACTTCTTGACATAGCATGTTATCCGTGCTACTATGCTATCATGATTGTCAACTTTTCTGACAGGGGTACGGAAGACGTATTCAATGGCAAGAATACTTCAGCCGCCCGTAAAAAGTGCCCCAATCAGGTCTGGAAAGTTGCCCAGCGAAAACTCGATCAAATTGATTCTGCAACAGAGTTGAGTGATCTTTCTATTCCATCCGGTAATCGCCTTGAATCCCTATCTGGTAACCGGGAAGGTCAACATAGTATTCGTGTTAATGATCAATACAGAATTTGTTTTTTCTGGACCAGGTCAGGTCCTTTGGACGTAGAAATAACCGACTATCATTAGTTGTTTTGGAGGATAATAATATGGTTCGTATCCCAAGTGATCGATCTCCTACTCATCCAGGCGTGATGCTTCGAGAAGAATTTCTAATTCCTCTCGGAATAACTCAACGCGATCTTGCTGATGCCGTTCATGTACCATACCAGCGAGTAAATGAGATCGTTAACGAGCGCCGAGGAATCACTCCAAGTACAGCTCTAAGGTTTGCCAAGTTCTTTGGAAACTCTGCTGGTTTTTGGATGAACCTGCAGCTACGTTATGATCTATTTGAGGCCAAGCAGGATGAAGGTGAAGTTATCAACGAGATCCATACATTAAAACATAAGAAAGTTGCTGCATAGTTACTTATTACATAACCCCCGCTGCACCTGACTCTTCGACTACGCGCTTCGCGCTCCGCTCAGAGCTGGTGAGCTCATCCGTTAGGTGGTTATTATTAGGAGGATATTATTATGAGTTACGATCTTATGGTTTTCAATCCGAACTCCCCACCCTCTGATCGTAAGGGATTCATAAATTGGTATGACAACCAGACCAGTTGGAGCGAAAGTCATAACTATAACAATCCCGATGTCACAACTCCTGAACTTCGTGCATGGTTCATGGAAATGATTAAACAATATCCTGCTATGAATGGCCCCTTTGCCACTGATGATATTGACAACCCTAAAATGTCTGATTACTCCGTGGGAAAGTCAATAATCTATGTGGCTTTTGCCTGGTCTCAAGCTGAATCTGCTTACCATGCAGTGTTCAATTTAGCGAAAAAACATAATATTGGTTTTTTTGATGTTAGTACATCTAATGGTGAGGTATGGGTACCAGATCAGAAGGGTGAATATATTTGCATGCATGGTGGGGATGATACCCAAAGGAAAACTGGAAAATGGTGGAAATTTGGGAACAAAAGATAACCACCTAACCCCCGCTCCACCCGCCAGCCGGTTAAGGACGGACGACCGGGGACGGAGGACAGGGAAAGGCAAACCCGGCTGCGGGTGAGCTCATCCGTTAGGCCACCTTTGTAATGCTCTTTTATTCTATTTTGATGACTAATAGGAGGAGACTGATGGAAAAGTCTAAAATCTCTTCATATGCAAAATTACTGGACATTCGCCTTAAGGCATATCGTCGGAATGTAACCATTGCAGGTGCTGTTTTTATTATTACTTTAGCTACCTTTTTCACACTTGGCATGCTTGAGTTGATGCATAATCAAAGAGAAATATTCCTTGTCGGACTACTATTGGTTTTCTTTGGTATATCTTTCATCGCGGCATTCGTTCGTTATGAAATCGTTAAAAACACTGTTGATTTAACCCATGCAATTTCTCGAAACGAAGAGTTGGCCTAACCACCGCTCCACCCGACAGCCGGTTAAGGTGGGTGGCCTGGCACCTAGGATCTTAAAAACAAGACCCGGCTGCAGGTGCCCTTCGCTTTGCTCAGGATGCTTCGCGAAGCTCATCCGTTAGGTAAAACCACACTCATTGTGCTTGACACTAATAGCGTTGTGCGCTATCATTTCTTTAGATGATCAAATCATTCAATGATCAAGACACAGAATTGTTGTTTTTTGGTCAAAAACCGCGAAAACTACCCTCAGAGATTTGGAATAGGGGCACGAGGAAACTTCTTATCCTTCATGCTGCTACTAATCTCTCTGAGTTAAGAGTCCCGCCTGGAAATCGTCTGGAAAAACTCAAGGGCGATCGTTCAGGGCAGCACAGCATAAGAATCAATCAGCAATGGAGATTATGCTTTCAGTGGCGTGACGGTCATGCTTATAAGGTTGAAATTACGGACTATCATAATTAATTGGTTGAGGAGATACACATGAGTAAACGAGAGTTGGCACCGATACATCCTGGAGAGATATTATTGGAAGAGTTTCTCAATCCCATGGATATCTCCCAATATCGGTTATCAAAGGATATCAGTGTAGATCCCAGAAGGATCAATGAAATCGTCCACGGGAAGCGCTCAATTTCTGCCGATACTGCCTTACGCCTGGGACGCTATTTTGGTATGTCTCCACAGTTTTGGCTGAATCTGCAATCCCATTATGATCTCGAATTGCTTGATATGCAAAGTGGGGACCAAATCCAGCGGGAAGTTAAAGTATTAGCATGAGTTTACAGATATGTGGTTTACCTAACAACCGCTGCAGCGGACGCTGGGGGTCGCGCCGCTGAGCTCATCCGTTATCCGGTTTTTGATTGTCCATGTTCTTAGACCTTTGTTCACCGAAATTTAAATAAAGCAGAGGATGTTTCATATGAAAGCAGTTGAAGTAAATCACTTGTACAAATCCTACGCTGATGTAACTGCAGTGCATGATTTGACCTTTTCCGTTAATCCTGGAGAGATTCTGGGGCTTATTGGGCCTAACGGTGCGGGCAAGAGCAGCACTATAAAAATCATCTTAGATTTCATGAAACCCGATTC
This sequence comes from Anaerolineales bacterium, assembly GCA_049644685.1. Lineage (GTDB taxonomy): Bacteria > Chloroflexota > Anaerolineae > Anaerolineales > UBA11858 > B10-G9. The sequence continues at coordinate 1,201 of JBARSJ010000123.1, read as the reverse complement.
TGGCGTTGTGAAGATCTTCGGCCAGCAAATGAATGAAGCCTTAAAGGATCAAATCGGCTACCTTCCTGAAGAGAGGGGATTGTACAAGAGATTAACAGCCATTGATCTAATCCTCTATCTTGCCTCCTTGAAGGGTATGGATAAAACAACGGCCGAAGAGAAAGCGAATGTATTACTCGAACAAACCGGCATGCTCGAATACAAAAAGAAGAAAAACAAGGAAATGAGTAAAGGCATGGGACAGCTTATTCAGTTTATCGTCACCATCATTCACGATCCTGATTTGATCATTCTGGATGAGCCCTTCGCAGGACTGGATCCCGTAAGAACAGAGACGGTTCAGAACATCATCGGAAATTTAAGGGATGAAGGGAAAGCTCTAATTTTGAGTACGCATCAGATGAATAAAGTCGAGGAGCTCTGCGACCGGGTGCTGATGATAAACAAAGGGCACACTGTTCTTTATGGGGACTTATTGGAAGCAAGGGCTAAATTCAGAAGAAATTCGGTTCAGGTGGCTGTTGAAGGAGGAATCGGTGACCTGCCTGGAGTTATTGATAGAAAGCTTACTAACGATTCCGTAGAATTAGATTTAGCTCCAGACACAACACCACAGACCATTCTCGATCGACTACGCGATCAAGGAATAACCATTAACCGATTTGAGGTCACAACACCCTCCCTCAATGAGATCTTCTTGAATCTCGTGGGGTCGGATCATGAATAAAACCTATTTGATATTCAAGCACGAGTTCCTTCAAACCATCAAGAAAACCGGTTTTATCGTTTTGGCCTTCATCGTTCCGGTATTAGCCCTTCTGGCAATCGGAAGCTACGAATTGGTGACGACCTTGATCGAACCTTCGGCGAAAGAGGTCACGACCGTCGGATATGTGGATGAAGTCGGGATCTTCAGTGATCAAACCGACCAGGGGTTGATCAAGCTGGTTCCTTATGAATCGAGAGAAGACGCAACCCGGGCTCTGGTCCGCAAGGATGTTTCGGAATATATCGTCATACCATCGGATTACACTTCCTCGGGGACCGTCCAACGCTATACGCTGGTGAAAGAGCTCATCCCCCCTCCAGTCACCATACACGTGATCGAAAGCTTTCTCACCTGGAACCTCTTGAAAAATGATGTGGCATCTGAGGTCATCGCTTCGATTGTGACTCCTCTGAACATGGAAGTCACCCGCCT
>JBARSJ010000122.1:0-16802 GCA_049644685.1 Anaerolineales bacterium | reverse complement strand
GGACCGAATATTCGTCAGTAAGCGGATTGTGGGTGTATTTACCTTGGCTGATACACCGGAAAATAAAGATATCGTGATGATTGCCACAGGAACTGGCTTGGCACCGTACATAAGTTTTTTGCGGTCGTACTTGATTTCCAGGCCGGAGTCCAACATGGCAGTAATTCAAGGTGCGGCTAAACAGTGGGATCTGGGGTATTATAGTGAGCTCTCTTTTTTAGAGAATACCTTTAAAAACTTTCTTTATCTTCCAACGTTAACTAATGCTGATGAAACCTGGAATGGCCATAAACTCTGGATAGAAAAATTACTGGAAAAGAAAGTCCTTGAGGAAGAGGGAGGGATAGAAATTGATCCTGATAAAACCCATTTCTTTTTATGCGGAAATCCCAAGATGGTAGATAATGTCTCAGCGTGGCTGAGTCAGAAAGGATATACAAAACATACCCGGAGAGAGCCTGGAGCTCTGCACATTGAAGAATTCTGGTCGTAATAAATTATTACTAAGATTAATTAACCTGGAGCCTTTTTTTCGGCTTCAGGTTTTTTGTGAATTTTAACGATCATTATGAGATGAGGAATGGTAAAATACCCTCTGAAACTTTTTGGTACAAACCCTTAGACAATGGCTTTTGAATTATGACAGAAAACGATATTTTTGGGAAAATTCGGTCTAAAGTCAGGGATATCTATGATATTTTCCAGGCGTCAGCAAAAAGTTTTTCGCAAGAAGGGGGAGCTAGAGGGGCAGCTGGAATGGCGTATTACACTTTATTCTCTTTATTTCCCCTTTTGATTGTTATGGTAACGATTGGATCTTATTTTATTGATGACAGCCAGACAAGCAGCAGGGTTGCTCAGTTAGTGATCAGCGTTACCCCCGTAGGACAGGACCTGGTGGAAAGGAATATTGAACGGATTCTTGTCTTGAGGAATTCAATCGGAATCCTGGGTTTAATTGGTTTTTTGTGGTCCGGATCCAATGCATTTTCCATGATGGTGCATCATATCACTATCGCCTGGCCGGTAGATGAAAGACGGACATTTTTTCAAAAGCGATTGTTTGGCCTGGCAATGGTCATTATTATGATCTTGATCTTGTTTGTGTTAACGTTGTCCTCGACCGTCTTAAATGTTCTCGTCAGACTCCAGGAGGCAGTGCCTGGTTACGAATTATTGTTTACTTCCTGGTTAGGAGGATTTGGCACTAAATTGTTCTATTGGGCAGTGCCGTTCTTGTTCTTTTATAGTCTTTACCGAATTATCCCTATGGGCAGGGTGCCCATCAAAGCTGCTGGTTTCAGTGCGCTGGTTATCACAGTTATCTGGCGTTTGGCATCAAATGCTTTCCAGTGGTACCTGGGGAGCGGATTTGCCCGGTATGAGGTCATCTTTGGATCTTTAAGCGCAATAGTGATTCTCTTACTTTGGATATATATAAGTAGTGTGATCCTGTTTTTCGGCGCTCATCTTTGCGCAGCTAGTGCTGGCAAGGTAACTGTTATTTCCCCCCGTAGTTAACTTTCTACACAACAAAAAAACAACATAGAAAAAAAGTTCTTATCTTTGGATAATGATCCGGAGTATTAAATTGGTTGTTATTCTGAAAAAGACCAATCCAGGAATACGCTTAAGATGGCCAGGTTTTTTTCAAAATCCGAATCCTGGTGATTGGTGAGCTCAATATCAACTGCCGGAATTCCCTGATCAGAAGCCCAATCGACAAACTGTCCGGTATAAACACAACCGGCGTCAATTGGCGGATAAGGGTAATCACTGACAGCTGCCAGCGCTTCAGCTAAAGAAAGCGATCCGGCATCCGGAGGTTGACCACCGGGAAAAATTCCCAGTGCAGCGCTGTGGTAGCTGATAAGTGCCTGGATATCATGTGCTTGAATAAATGAGATCAGAGCCCTGGTTTCCGGTTCAGAGGAAGCGGCTTTGCCTCCGGTGATGGGTATATAATCCCAGCAACCTGCACGCGGCCATTCTGCTTGCCAATTGGAAGGAAAATTCCGGTTGATATCCACGTTGTTTTCGTTTGCCCTGCCACCGAAACCTTTTGAGCGGGCAAGACCGTCAGGATTAAGAGCGCGCAGAATATACAGGGTTTGATCAGGAGGCACAACTTCAGGGTAATTGTCTAGATAATCAATAAGTTCATCTGCAAGCTCAATTGTATTCCATTCGTAACCGCCGTGAATGCCGGCGACGATCAACTTTTCCACGGGTCCAAGTCCGAATTGGTAAACTTCTAAAGGTCGCCCTGTAACGCTGCTGCCAATTACCTGCGGCTGCTGTAATTCAGGCGTTGAATTGGAAGGGATTGAGGTGGGAGTTGGAGGAAGAGGAGTAATTGTTGGCGGCGAGGGTGAGGCAGTGGCAGATGGCTGGGTAGTTATTGAAGGTGCCTTTGTGGGCGTTAGCGAAATTTCAAATGAAAACACACCGGTTTTATTGAGAGTGACGAGGGCCAACCCCCCGGCTGCTATTATTACTGTGATCCAGAGTAATAATACTATTCTAGAAAGATTTTTGCGTGTAGACATAACAAATTGATATACGGGTCCTCAAAATGGGAGAATTGTTAGCTGTCTGGATTATCTAATACGGTGACAGAATCTATCAGCAAAGTATTGCAGCCGGTATCGATCCAGGTGCCTAAGAAAGTTTCATCCATATTGTAGGATTTAACGGTATAAATTTCCCGTCCTGTGATGCTAACGGTATCCCATTCATCGATTGTGAGCAGCAGCTGATAAATGGCTTTATTGGTCGGAACGGCATGGATTAAATTAATTGAACCGTTCAGCTGTTCTGTGCTGCTAGATTTCCAGGTGTACTTGTGATTAGCCACGCTAGTTTCCACAAGATCCGGATTGGAGTAGTCTGCAGTGGTGACCAGGATGTCATGGGTGAGAATTTTAAATTCCTTGATGCGTATGGGAGAGACATGACGCACTGTTCCGATATATTTGGATTTGCCTTGACCCTCGAACTGGATTTCCCAATATAAATCATCGGATTCAATCTTTTCATAGGAATTGCTGATGATTATTTTGTCAAAATCTGCACCAACTAATCCAAAAAAACTGGTATTTACTCGAAAATAATAATATCCTCCCGCAGCCAAGGCGGCGACCAAAAAGACAAATCCACAGGAGAGGGGAAGAGAAGCTAACAGTTGGAATGGCAAAAGCAGCAGGGCGCCAAGACGGGAAGGTTTTTTGGCAGGTTTTTCGGAAGACGCTGCTTCATCCTTAAGGGGCTTGGAGGATGACTCTTCTTTTGGTCCCTGGACTTGGTCTAATTTCTCTAGATAAACTAACGCGCCCTTGTGATTTGGATCCAGGGATAAAATCCTCTTCAGGATAGTGCGCTTTTCTTTTTCATTGTCAGCTACTTCAAGAGCCCAGGTCCAGGCTGTCAAATTGGAAGGATTCTCCTTCACTTCAGCCAGGATTAATTTACGGGCTTGGGAAAGTTTCCCAGCCTTGAGCGCTTTGATAGCAGATTGCAGCTGTTGGTTAGTTGTCTTTGTCATTTCATTAAATAGGGTGAAAATCCTGTTTGTTAGTTGAACAGGATAACTGTCCAGAACTATTGAATAATATCACGAATTGAGGATGAGAAAGACAAAGTATCGATTTAAAAGAAACATAAAGAACCGGGAATTTATTTGTTTAAGGGGGAAATTTCTCAAGAAACTAATTTGAGCTGCTTGCGGTGCATCCATTGGTAAATCTGACAGATAGGTTATAACCCGAATTTAAAGCTTGGACTAAGAAGGTAAATTTTATAGGTGTGGTTGCACCGCTTCCTATATCTCTGGAACTTCCAGTCCAGCCAGAGGTAATGATGAGGGAGACTTGTGAATCTTATCTCCCCGCTGCTTAAAAATGCGTGATAATTCAATTAACGTATGTTTATCAGATTGAATGATCAAGCCTGATCGATTCATAAGTACACCGCCAATGTGCGCCGTTTTAATACGAGTGGCGTTTTTTATACAGCTTATATCATTACTTATTGTTTCAAATAAGCAATGATATGTTTATTATAAAAGGAAAACCGCGACTATTAACTTTACAATAAGCTTTCTGGTGCAATTATTAAATGACGATCATATTGTTACATTCGGCATAAATGGGAGAGTTATCAGAAAACAGCTTTTCATTTTGTCAAAGATAATTTAGGTACAATTAGTAAGTGAAAGGTGATGGAATACTAGCTACTGTGGACGTTTAAAGAACCGATATGATACGAATAACTGATCTGATCCTTCCCTTTGATCATGACGAAAAAGATCTCCGGCTGGCAGTGCTTAAAACGCTTGATATTGATGCTAATAAATTAAATTCATTGATAATCAGCAGGAGCAGCCTGGATGCCAGGAAAAAGCACGCCATTCGTCGAGTTTATACGCTTCAGGTAGAAACAGCCGACGAAAAACAAGTATTGGAGAAACATGAAAAAAACCGGAAGATTTCTCTAGCCCCGGAAACTAAATATATTAGTCCAATTCTAGTCAAAAAAATGAAAGGGAGTCGTCCCCTGGTTGTTGGAACTGGACCAGCTGGATTATTTGCCGGGTTGATACTGGCAGAAGCGGGATACTACCCTCTTTTGATCGATAGGGGAAAACAGGTTAGAGAAAGAACCAGGGATACCAATATTTTTTGGAAAAACCGCGAACTTAATTCAGAATCAAATGTTCAATTTGGAGAAGGAGGAGCTGGCACTTTCTCAGATGGCAAGCTGCAAACCCGGGTGAAGGATAAGTTACAGCGGGATAAAAAAGTTCTTCAGGAGCTGGTCCTGGCTGGCGCGCCAGAAGAGATCATTTATAAAAATAAACCCCATCTTGGAACGGCAAAATTGACTAAGATAGTTGAAAACCTCCGGGCGAAAATTATTGAGTTGGGAGGGGAATATCAATTTCAAAGCCGGGTGGATGATTTAATCCTGGAGAAAAATCAAATTAAAGGGGTCAGGCTGCAGAGCGGAGAGGAAATCCGCAGCGATCAGGTTACCCTGGCAATTGGACACAGCGCCAGGGACACATTTGAAATGTTATCTAGACGAGGTGTGCAACTTGAGGCAAAACCTTTTTCTGTTGGTTTCCGAATTGAACATCCCCAGGCAGTAATAGATCGAAATCAATACGGGCAACAGGCTGGACATCCACTGTTGGGGGCGGCTGATTATCAGCTGGCGCATCACAGCTCTTTAGGCAGAACAGTATACAGCTTCTGCATGTGCCCAGGCGGATTAGTAATAGCTGCCTCCTCAGAGCCGGGAACTGTAGTAACAAACGGCATGAGCCAATACGACAGGAATGAAATCAACGCGAACAGCGCAATTGTCGCCGAAGTAGTGCCAGCTGATTTTAAGGATATACCTTTAGGTGGAATTGAATTCCAGCGGCACTGGGAAGAAAAAGCATTCCTTCAGGGCGGGGGAAATTTTAATGCTCCCTGCCAGTTGGTAGGAGATTTTTTAAGCGGCAAGCAATCATCAGCGCTGGGTTCCGTACATCCATCTTACCTTCCAGGTATAAAGATGTCGGATTTGCGGGAATCCCTGCCAGTCTTTGTGGTGTCTGCAATTCAGGAAGCTCTGCTGGAGTTTGAAAAAAGAATCAAGGGTTTTACCCAGGCAGATGCCGTGTTAACCGGTATTGAAACCAGGACATCCTCACCCGTCCGGATAGTGAGGGGAAGAGATTATCAAAGTATTTCAATCCGGGGCTTATATCCTGCCGGAGAAGGATCGGGGTACGCCGGGGGAATCTTGTCATCGGCCATGGATGGCATAAAAGCTGCAGAAGCCATCATAAAGCAGCTTAATGGTGAAGATTGACCTGGCTGGAATTAACGTCAATCTCTGATTAAGCAGACAAGAGGATCTGAATTATGCACATTGAGGGAAATTATTTTAAGGATGAATTCGGACGTACTTTATCCCTGCGCGGCGTAAATCTAGGAGGAAGTACAAAAGTGCCTTTTTCGCCAAACGGGGCAACTTACCTCAAAGAGGGATATTTTGATTACCGGAACGTATCTTTCATAGGCCGCCCATTTCCCATCCAAGAAGCGGATGAGCATTTTGCCCGGTTGAAAGCCTGGGGATTAACCTTTATCCGTTTTTTGGTTACCTGGGAAGCGATTGAACATGCTGGCCCGGGACTGTATGACCGTAATTACCTGGAATACATCCAGGCCGTGGTTGAAAAAGCAGCTGAATATGGAATTCAGATGTTTATTGATCCCCATCAGGATGTTTGGAGCCGTTTTTCCGGTGGAGACGGTGCGCCGGGATGGACATTTGAACTTGTGGGGATGGATATAAAAAATTTCCAGGCTACTGGAGCAGCCTTTACCCACCAGTTGCATGGAGATCCGCTGCCGCAAATGATCTGGTCTACTAATGCTACCAAGTTGGCCGCAGCAACCATGTTTACCCTCTTTTTTGGAGGTAGGGATTTTGCACCGAAGACAATCATTAATGGGGATTCTGCCCAGGAATTCCTGCAGCGGCACTATATTAACTCGCTCAAAGAACTTGCTTTGTATCTTAAAGACCTGCCAAATGTGGTCGGGTTCGATACCATGAACGAACCTGTTGAAGGATATATCGGAATCGAGGATCTCAATCAGCGTTATACCACCATTGAAAAAGGGTTTGTCCCGACACCTTTCCAGTCTATGCAGCTGGGATGCGGAATTCCTCTCGAATTGGAAATTTGGGAGAGAGGAATATGGGGCCCGAGGGTGGTTGGGAAGCAGGTCCTTAATCCAGAAGGTAAAGGGGTTTGGCTAGAGGGATTTGATCCCATATGGAAGGCAAACGGGGTTTGGGAGATAGCTGCCTCGGGGAAGCCAAATTTAACACACCCCGATCATTTTAGCAATTTGAATGGACGCCGGGTGAATTTTAACCGGGATTATTACATTCCCTTTAACAATCGTTTTGCAATAGCGATCCGGGAAATTAAGCCAGACCACATGATTTTTATTGAGAAAGGATTCCGGTCTGGTGGTCCAGTATTGGGTGCCGGAGATGCGGAAAACATTGTATATGCGCCGCATTGGTATGACCCGGTGGTACTGGTTATGAAATCATTCAATAGATGGATCAACTTTGATAGAGGAAAAAGCAAATTGTTGTTTGGTCCTGGGCGGATTGCGAAATCCTTTGCCAGGCAGCTGGCAAGGCCAAAAGAACACGCTCAGACCAAGATGGGGGATGTGCCCACCTTGATCGGTGAAGTTGGGATTGCCTATGATCTGGATAATAAGAAGGCCTACCACACCGGTGATTTCAGCGCTCAGATTAATGCTTTCGACCGCACACTCCGGGCGCTGGAGGAAAATCTGCATCATTTTACACTTTGGAACTACACGGCAGATAACACCAATGCCCGCGGTGATATGTGGAACGACGAAGACCTCTCAATCTTCAGCCAGGATCAAAGAGCGGATCCAGAAGACATCAATTCTGGAGGACGTGCCTTAGAAGCAGTGATCCGTCCCTATCCTATAGCAGTTGCTGGAGAGCCGCTGGAGATCAGATTTGATATAAAAAGAAAGATATTTAAATTCAGATTCCGTCATGATCCGGTCGTGAAAGAACCGACAGAGATTTTTGTACCGCTATATCAATATCCAAATGGCTGTATTGTGGAAATTTCAGATGGCGAGTATGAACTAAATTTAGCAGAGCAAATATTAACCTACTGGCCCAGTGCTGAGGTCAAAGAACATTTGATTCGATTGAAACTGGATCAAACGACAAAATCCCTTTAACCTACAAGTTGGATTTTATATATAATCAGCCATTCCTCATAAATGCGAACATTTTAATAGTAAAAAACCGCTTAAGAGTATCCTAAAGCGGTTCCAGTACCCCCACTGTGACTCGAACACAGGTCTTCGCCTCCGGAGGGCGACACTCTATCCACTGAGCTATGGGGGCTCGAGGGAAATTCTACCAGAACTAATGTTTAGGGACAACCCTGCTAAAGTAAAGAATAGGGCGTTTCCCGGTAATAAGCTGAGTTATCGACCAGGGTCTGAATATAACCAACCTTATCCATGCCAAATCTTTCCTCCAGAACCGGGAGGGGAATTTGGTTTTCCAATCCCCAGAGAATCAGATCAGCCTCTTTGAAAGATCCTAGCAGTTTACCCTTGTCGTCCAGTCCTGGCAGGATATCCGGATCAGCTTTTTTGAGTATGATCTCTTCCGGCAATCCCAGTTGTTCTGCCAACGTAATAATCTGACTGCGGTAGAGGTGGAGCAGGGGCATCAGATCAGCGCAGTGATCGCAGCCCCAGTGGGTGAACGTGCCGGTCATCCACTCTGTTTTATTAGCGGCGCCGATTACCAATCCCCGGGAGCGCTCTGCTTCTTTATAAAGAATCATTCCCCGTATTCGGTGTTTGGCGGAGACGTAAGCATTTGCCCGCGCAATCCAGGAACCGCCTGTAGCTGCCAAGCGAGTGGATAGTAACTCGCCATCGCGTTTGGGTAAAAAGTGTTTCTTTCCAAAGGCAACCGCCCGGGATTTTAGTCTCTGACCGGGAAAAAAACTTAGCGGCAATAAACGATAAACACGGAGAGCCCTCAGTGCTGGGGTGATCTTTATAATCTTGAGTTCTGTGTTCAGCTTTTCCGCCAATAAGATAGCATGGCGGCGATGAAGGGGTTTGCTGTCTCTTTCCGGCAAGTAATATAGCTTAACCTGATCTTTCCCCAGGCTGTGAACTGCCAGGGTCGCCATTAACGATGAATCCAGTCCGCCGCTAAAACCAATGACAGCAACTTTGCGGTTTAACTGAGTGAAGCAATCTTGGATAAATGATCCTATCTCAGCGATTGTTTGTTGGGGATCAATTGTGAGGGCGGATTGAGTCCAATCCATGATTTTCCTTTGTTGCGCATAGATACATGGGGCCTTTGTCAGAGTTTCTCAGCAAGCAGTTTCAATTCTGAACGCAGCCGTTGGATTTCTTGAGCTGTTCCTAATTCATCACCATGTCTGGTAAGCTGACGTTTCTTGTGCATCAGATCACCGCAGGCTTGGTAAAAATTTCGGATTTCACGGTAATTGCCTTGAAATCTGGCCTTGAGAAAGGTTAAGCTTTGTCTCCAGGCAGAACAGGCTGTTTGATAATGATCCGCTGAGAGAAGTTCTTGTTTGTGCTCAATTGCTAAATATTCTTTCATCCAGCGCTGTTCCCGTTTTATTAGTAACAGAATAAGGATTAGCAGACCAATATAACCGCTCCAGTCCCAGATAGTAGAAAAGATTATTCCGGTACTGCTGTCGAGAAGGCTGGCAAACAAATTGTGGAGAAGATGGAAGAAAACAGCTATGGACCAACCAATCAGAGGAGTAATCAACTTCCAGATCGTTTGTGTTGATCTGCGAGCTAAGGCGAAACCCAACCCAATGAATGCTGTATAGAAAGGGTGCTGCCAGCCAACTAGAAAAACCCGAATCAAGGTTAGATCGAGGGTACCTTCCCATCCGTTTTCCAGAAAACCAAGTTGATAGATATACCAGATATTTTCTGTAGCTGCAAAACCAAGGGCAGTGATGCCTCCATAAATAACGCCATCGAGAAGTGAATCAAATTCTGACCGGAAGACCAGATAGACAATAAAAACAGCAGCTCCTTTGAGAGTTTCTTCCACTGCCGGGGCTATCAGGGTGGACAAGGTCAGCTGGGTGGCAAAATCAGATTGAGTGATCAAATAGAGCCCCATGCTGGAAAGGGTATTAATTACAAAGGCTGCTCCTGCAGCGACTACTGCGCCCCAGGCAAAAACACCAAGCAGCAGCTGGAGAGGTTCCTTTTCGTAACGGTCCAGTAGATACAGGAACCAAGCAAAGATAAACATGGGGATGATGCCGGCTAGAATTGAAACCAGAAGCCCCATCAGATTACCCTCCACTTGTGTCCAGGATTATTTCTGTCCGGCAGATATGTGTTCCTGTCATTGGGAGTTCAAGAGCAGCCAGGATTTCATCCGGGCGGCCAGTAGCACCGGGAAGGGCTGTCAGGGTCATCTGGAGTTTAGGTGGGGAAGATTTGTCGCTTTCAAGTTTTTGTATCAGAGGGCGGAGATCATAAGTCTTTCCCTTTCGATCTCTGATAACCTTTGCGGAATTGATCAAACTCTCAATTTTATCTGACAAACCAGGATGTTTTGCATCCAGGATGATTGAGTAAGATGCGGCGGTAACGAGAGCGGGAAGTTTGGGACCGAAGATATCTTCGATATCAGTTAATTCCTGGATCAGCAAACCAGGCGGGAGAGATTCTTCCAGGACAGGATGGAATTCTAAGGGAGAAAGGACCTCTGATAACCAGAAATCGCCAATTTCTCCTGTGCTGGTATAGCCTAGGGGCAGAGGGGCTGCCATATTCATTAAAGGACGAGGCGAAAAACCCTCACTGTAAGCGAGAGGTAACTCAGCGCGGCGGAAAGTTCTTTCCCAGGTGAGTATCAAATCCAGATGGCCTGTAAAACGCATCTGATCTGTTTTGGAAAAATAAATCCTGCAGCGTTGTTTTTTCATCTGATAATACCGTAACGATTAATTTAATGGGGAATCTCAACGAGTCACTTCCGGACAAAGCCAGTGAGGTCCGGGATTTTGATGACGCAGGTCATTATAAGTTGGAAGGATGCCGCAGGCATAGCAATCTCCCCGGCAATCTGGACGTGTTTTTCCTTTCTTGCTCCTCTCGTAATCCTGGAGCAAGAAAGATTTCTTTACTCCGGATTGGATATGATCCCAGGGAAAATTTTCATCAATTCCCCGCTCTCTTGTAGAGTAAAACGCGGGATCAATACCTTCCTGAGAGAAAGCATCCAGCCAGCGCTGAAAATTGAAGTGTTCATTCCAGGCATCAAATTTAGCGCCCATTTTCCAGGCCCGGTAAATCACCTCAGCCATCCGCCGATCACCCCGGGACAACCAGGCTTCAAATTGAGTTTCCTCCGGATCGTTCCAGTTTAGTTTAAGGCCCCTCCCACGGATTTCCTTTTGCAGTAGATCAAGTTTTTCCTTAATCTCATCTTGGGAATCAACCCCAACCCATTGAAAAGGTGTCTGAGGTTTGGGAACAAAGGTACCCAGGCTGATATGGACCTGGGATCGATTACCGATGATTTTTTTCCCTTCCGCCAGTACTTTACGGGAAAGATCAGCGATCGCCTGAACATCTTCCATTGTTTCTGAGGGATGACCGATCATGAAGTAGAGCTTAATGGTGTGCCACCCTCGCTGATATATTTCACGGGCTGTGTCCAGAAGCTGCTGATCGGAAATGGGTTTGTTAATTATTTTCCGCAAACGTTCAGAAGCAGCTTCCGGGGCGAGGGTAAATCCGCTGCGTCGTTTACCCGCCAGCGCGTCCATCAGGTCCACAGAAACAGTTTCTATCCGCAGAGACGGCAGAGAAACAGCAATGTTTTGGTCCAAAAATCTGTCGTTGATGGCTTGTATCAGTTCGACTATCTCTGTGTAGTCAGAGGAAGATAATGATAATAAACTAATTTCTGAGTACCCGGTGTTAGGGATCAGAACCTCCATGGCTTGGAGGATATCTTTCAGAGAGCGTTCCCTGACAGGACGGGTAACAATTCCGGCATGGCAGAATCGGCAGCCCCGGGTACAGCCGCGCATAATTTCTAGCGGAGCTCGATTGTGCACTGTGTTGATATAAGGGACGATCAGTTTCGTGGGTGGGGGCGGTAATGTGCCAACAATTCGTTTTTGAATCGTATCTGGAGCTTTTTGGTTGAGTTTTTCAAGGTGAGAAAAGGTTCCATCTGCCTGGTAATGCGGCTGATAAAAAGAAGGGATATATACTCCTTCCACCTGGGATAAATTTTCCAGTATTTGATACCTGGAATGGCCTTGATCCTGGCTTGATTGAAAAGCATCAAGAATCTCAATGATGACTTCTTCACCCTCGCCAATTACAAAGGCATCAATAAAAGGTGAAACCGGCTCTGGATTAAATACGGCATGGCCGCCGGCTATAACCAATGGGTGATCATTTGTCCGGTCAGATGAATAGAGCGGTAACCCGGCAAGGTCAAGGGAATTAAGCAGGTTGGTATATAAGCTTTCGTAGGGCAGAGATATAGCCAGAATATCAAAGGCAGACAAAGGATGTTTTGTTTCCAGAGAGTATAAAGGAAGCGATTCTGCGCGCATGGCATCTTCCATGTCTGTCCAGGGTAAAAAAGCCCTTTCCGCAGAAAATTTCGGCTGCTGGTTGATCAGATCGTACAGGATCATCAGGCCCAAATTGGACATACCCAGGTCGTAGATTTCAGGGAATAATAAAGCAATATGGATATCTATCGTTTCCCAGGCTTTAACAATCTGGTTAAATTCACCTCCGGCATACCTGCCGGGTGTCTGGACTTTTGGAAGTATTTTTTCCAATGTAGAGAGAAGCTGAGTATTTGTCATATACGGATAAAATGATTTTGACCTTCTGTTGGGCGATTATACCAAAGCTGATATTTAAAAAGAAAGTTCCAGGGGTTTTCCCTGGAACTTGATAGTGCACCTAAAAGGTAATTATTCTAGAATCCAGGGATCCAGAGCGCGATCCCAATCCAGGAGTTCCTGATCAGTAAACCAGAGGGCTACTTCCAGTTCACCGTTTTCAGGAGTATCTGAGGCATGCGTGAGGTTGCGTCCAATCTCAAGGCCAAAATCATGCCGTATAGAACCCGGGGAAGCTTCAGTTGGTCGTGTCGAACCCATAGTCTGCCGAACTGCAGCCACAGCGTTTGGACCATCCCAGGCCATGGCCATCACTGGAGCGGATGTGATGTAATCAAGTAGCGTCTCGTAAAAAGGTTTTTCCTTATGAATGCCATAATGTTCCTCGGCTAATTCGCGGCTGACTTGAATGAATTTCCCCGCGATCAATCGAAGACCACGCTTTTCCAGGCGTTTAATAACTTCACCAATAAGTCCCCGTTGTACAGCGTCCGGTTTAACTAAAACCAAAGTTTTTTCCACAAAGATCCTCCGCGATATAACTTACAATTCACTTTCGGGATAAGTATACATGTTTCCAGTAAATTAGGGAATAGGTAAATTTATTTAAGCAAAAAAATTATCGGGTTTAGAGTGTTTTTTCCTATTAATACTAAAAGGGACTGTTCAGCTGAACAGTCCCTTTTTGAATCTGATATCGTAAATTATTAACGGAGCAAATCCTCTGCTTTGGAATAGGCATCGAGCGCTTCGTCGAGTTTATCCATCCGCATGTAGGCATCTCCCAGGGTTTTCATCAGAGGTACATCCAGGGGATGATCAAAAGAAGCTTGAATCAAATCATTGATTACATCAGGCATTGATTTTTTCTTGATAATCAAATATTCGTAATGCTCTAGAGCTTCTTCAATTTTGGAGTCAGAAAGCAAGCTGCGGGCTCTGGTAAGCCGCTTTTCCGGCTCTTCTTCTACAACTGGTGTGGTTTTCTCTACAGGTTTGGGTTTTTCTTTTACTTCCCGGATAATGACTTCGGGTTTAAGGATTTCAATAGTTTGTTTGTCTTTGATATCAGGAACATTTAACAGATCTTCCAGGGTTTTATAAGGACCGTGTTTTTCGCGATAAGTTACGATGCCTTTAGCGACTTGATAACTTATACCAAGGATGGATTCAAGCTGCGAAATCGCGGCTTTATTGAGGTCAATAGGTTCTACCGAGGGTTTGACAGGATCCTCTGTGGCAGACACCCAGGTGTATTCATCCTGATCTGGTGTCGCTCCTGGCGGAACTGCTGCAGATGCTGGCGGCTCTGGGTCAGGTTCCTCT
Organism: Anaerolineales bacterium; assembly: GCA_049644685.1. Lineage (GTDB taxonomy): Bacteria > Chloroflexota > Anaerolineae > Anaerolineales > UBA11858 > B10-G9. The sequence goes on along the minus strand of JBARSJ010000122.1, from coordinate 2,935 downwards.
TTATCTTCGGGTTCTTCTCCCTCTGAATAACCTGCCAACCATTCAGGTATCTCAACTTCTTTTTCAGCATTTCCTGCCAGTTCGTCTGTATAAAAATCTCCTTCGAGTGGAGATGTGGCCTTCATCCAGGGTGGTGTTTCTCCATCCAGTACATCCATTTCTCCGGATTCTCCGGGCTCTACAGATTCTTCGGTTTGTGCCCAATCAGGAATATCCTCGCCTGTGTCCGTTTTTAGTTTTTCATCAATTTCCAGGTCAGCAAGCCAACCTTCATCGGGATCCTTGAAATCCTTGGATTGATCTTCATCCGGTTCTTTTACTTGTTCAGCGGCCTCTTTTTCTAGATCAGCCAGCCAGCCAGATTCGTCTGGTACATCACGAGGTGGTTTGGGTATTGCGGCTTCTTTGCGTTCACCGGATAATTTTTCCAACCAAAGCATGGCAGTAGTTTGAGGATCTTCTTCATTCTTGAGATCTTCCATCCATCCCGGAACAGTATCTCCAGGGTCAAGCTCATCAGTATAACGTTTTATTTCAGCTTTTAAGTTGGCTTTGTCTCCCTGTTCTACGAATTGCTTCAGCCACAATATTGCTGTTTCCTGAGGATCTTCTTCTTTTTTGAGGTTTTCCAACCATTGGGGTACTTCAGCTTCAGGAGCATCATCATCTGAATCTTTTAATCGGTCTAGTATACCCCCTGAAACACTGACTCCCTCATATACTTCAATTGGCTTATCTTCCTCTTTTTCTTCTGGCACATCTACTTTGATGGCAGGAGTCTCGGGTTCTGCAGGTGATAAGTCATCAACCAGGTCAAGTTTAGCTAGCCAATCTGCATTTTCATCTTGTGCTTCTTCTGTCCGCTCAAGAAAGTCCTTTTCTTCTTTTGTCAGAGGATGATCAGATTGGCGGATTGCGCTTTGGAGAGAGGAAACTTCATCCTGATCATCCGTTTCCAGTTCAGCCAACCAATCTGGCATACCTTCGGTTTGACTCTCCACCTCAGGTGGTGTTTTATCATCAATCTCACCGGTAATTGATTTCCGGATATCTTCATCTGTTGGTAGGATTTCATCATCATCTTCTAAAGCTTCTAACCATTGGAGAACATCACTATCTTCTTCAGCGGTGCTGCCTTCTGAATCTTCCGTGATTGTTTTTTCATCAATTTGATCGAGCCAGGATGCTGAATCTTCAAAGTCGCTTTCAGCAATGATGTCCTCAGTAGAAGCTGCCGGTTCCTGTTCAATTTCAGCAACAATATCCTCAACTGGAGCTGTAGGTTCCTGTTTAATTTCAGCAACAATATCCTCAACTGGAGCTGTAGGTTCCTTATCAATTTCAACAATAAAATCCTCCACTGGAGCAATCGGTTCCTTGATGATTTCTTGTTCGTCAAGGTTGGATAACCAATCAGGAATTTCAGTGCTCAGCGTATCAGCGGAAGATGATACTTCAAGGGTTGGTTCGATCTCTGGAGCAGGCGTAAATGTTGCTTCTGGTGCTTGCTCTTGAGAGTGTTCTTCTGGGGGGGTGATTAGCTCATCTTCAGGAGCCTCTTGTTTTTCAGCCAGACTCTCTAGCCATGCCAGGCTATCCGTTTCGACTTCAGCCTCCTGAGCTGTTTGTTCTTCTTGAAACTCACCCAGCCAATCAGGTATGTCTGGCTGCTCTTCCTCTACTGAAGGTGTAAGTTCTGGAGCTGCCGGGAGAGATTCTACTGCAGAGACTTCGTCTTCAGAATCAATTTCTGAAAGCCAATCCGGCATTAAACTCCCTATTTGCTCGCTCTCTTCAGGATGCTGAATTTTTTCATCCAATTCTTTGGAGAGGATTTCTGGGGAAGTAAATGGCTCATCCTGGATAATATCTTCAGTTATCTCAGGTGATGGCGCTAGGGACGGAACGGACTCACCTTCGTCACCGAGCTCATCTAGCCAGGATGGAACTTCACTTTCAATAGATTCGATTTCTTCCAGGTTGAATAATTTGTCATCTTCTTGTTGTTCTGGGATTAATTCTGAGGCGACAAGATCTTCGGATAGTTCAGCAATGCTCTCAACGGCTGTGCTGGGCTTTTCTTCTTCCTGATTATAAAGGTCATCCATCCAATCCAGTTCATCAGATATATCATCTGTCTCTGTATGTTTAATGGCATCCGAATCGCTTCGTTGTTGTTCCTCGTCCGATCGAAGACTTTCAGGCATATTATCCAACCAGGCAATGGCTGTTTCTTGGGAATCCTCATCCAGTTCAAGGTTCATAAGCCAGGAAGGAACATCCACTTCAGGTTCTTCGGCTTTAACCGCTGGAATATCTACTGGAAGGCTATCGGGTACCAGGGGCTCAGGGGGAGAATCGTCAAAAGGTGAGATTGGAATCAAATCTTCCTCTATAATAGATTGAGGTTTAAACGGTGATTCTGTCTCATCTTGATCAGCTGGAATATCAGAACTCAAGCTGAAACCTTCCGGAGCTGCATCTTCCAGCCAGGCAGGAATATCTGCAGGAACGATCTCGTCTTCATCTTCAAAATCATCAAAAACTGGTATTGATTCATCGACAGTACCGCTGGATTTTTCCCAGCCGGCTTCCTGCATCCAATCAGGAACTGAATTCTCCTGATCGCTGCTATTCGATTTCGGGTTTTGGTCTTCAGATAATGGAGCTCCAGTATTTTCGTCAGGCATAATTATCTCTTTTTCCAGGGTTGGGGATGATAACCAATCAGGAACGCTTTCGCTTTCCCTTTTATTTTTGGAAGGTTCAATCCTTCCGGAGGTATTAGACCAGGGAAGATTGCTTTCCCTGGTCTTAGTACTTAAATTTTGTTGTGCCTCATTCCATTCGATCTGATCTATAGTAATTGCTCGGTCCGGCACCTGGTCTAAAGTCGGAGCATGTTCAGATATATAGGCTTCGTACGGAGATAAAG
>JBARSJ010000121.1:0-22282 GCA_049644685.1 Anaerolineales bacterium | reverse complement strand
GTTTAATCAAGGTTGCTGAGTACTATGGTGTGGATCCTCTGGAAATTATCCAATGGCCCGGCAACAAGATTGATATTTACGATTTCGATATTGATAATCCCATTTTTGCAGCCGGACAGCAGTTAATAGTTCCAGGTGGTGCGCGCGAATTGGTTGATTATGGACCTCCTGCAATTACCCGGAATAATCCTGCCATCGCTGCTACTTACGGTCCCGGTCATTGCGGTACGATTTACACCGGATCTGTGGGTGTAGGTGTATTTCTTTGGCCAACCACGGAACGCTGGATTTCCGGCTATGACTACAACCCTGGCGCCAACCACCCGGCGATTGACATCGCTGGCAGCATTGGTAATCCTGTTTGGGCTTCTGATAACGGGGTGATAGTTTATTCAGGCTGGAGCAACTACGGATACGGAAATTTGGTAGTAATTGATCATGGCAATGGCTGGCAAACGCTTTATGCCCACCTGAACTCAATCAGCGTCGGCTGCGGTCAGAGCGTCAATCAAGGACAGGGCATAGGCGGTCTTGGTTCTACTGGTAATTCATCCGGAGCCCACCTGCACTTTGAAATGATTTATATGGGTTCAAAGGTAAATCCCTGGAATTTCCTTCAGTAATACTGCCAAAACTTGAGATTAATATTAGGGGCTGTCTGAACAGTAATTGGCACAGAGCCCCTCCGTATTTAACCCAAACCATTCAATGTTAGGCGATTAAAATCGCAACTAGGGTCCTTCGCCTTCGCTCACTTCGACAGACTCAGTACGGGCGTCGACCTACGTCGACGCGGATATTTCTGAAAAACCCAGTAAATAGATGAACCATTAAGCGTCCCTAGGGAGGGACGCCCAGTGCCAGCTCCTTCTACGACTTCAGTCGGAACCCCATAACACGATACGCGATCGCTACTCTATTCAGTAATTTACTTCAGTGCAGATAGTAGAGAAAATGACAAGGGACGCCTTTTTAAACAGCCCCTTTTTGTTACAATAGGGTTGTTCCCACTGAATATAGCCTTTGCTTAAACCATCATGAAACGAAAAAAGATAAGCATCTTCCTGGTATTGCAGCTGATCCTCCTGGTGATTATTGCCGCTGCCTGCGAATTATTCGCGGTTGACCAACCTGGCATCTCCCCAACTACATCGCTGATTAATACCATTCATCCTGCAACTTTAACTGCCATCAGCGCTTCAGCGGATCCGAGCGCTACGCCGGATCCAGATCCTATGGGTATTCCCTGGTCAAATTTGAGGGGAATTGACCTTGAATTCTGGTATGTCTGGGATACAGATAAACCTGGGGAAGGGATTAATGCTATTGTCGATAAATTTAATCTGGAGAATGATTGGGGAATAAAGGTGAACGCTGTTGATCAAGGGTTAACCCTTGATCCATTAGATACTATTGAGATTGCCCTTCAAGAAGGGGTTGTTCCGGAGGTAATGATCATTGATGCGGTCCACCTGGCTGGCTGGTATAGAGCTGGGCTAATCGCCGATCTCAGCCTTTTTATTGACGATCCTGCTGTAGGATTACCCGATTCCATACAGAACGATTTTTATCCAGGTATTTTTGAGTCATTTACCTTGGATGGAGATATTCGTCCTGGAATTCCCTTTACGCAGACTATTCAGGTGCTGTATTACAACCAGACCTGGGCGGAAGAATTGGGATTTTCCTCACCTCCCGGAACTTTTGAGGAATTCAAGGATCAGGTTTGCACAGCGGCAGCTGCCATCCAAGAAAGAACTGGGAATACCCGGGAATTAGCAGGCGGTTTATTGATGTATCCCGATGCAGCCAATATCACTTCCTGGATATATGCTTACGATGGAATGATCTTGGACCGGGGCAAGGGACATTATGAATTTTCTTCGCCAGAAGTATCTGATGTTGCGAGGGATTGGATTAAATTGGGTCAGGAAGGCTGCGGGTATATGATCTCAGGATACCCGAACCCGATAGCTCGCGAGATTGAATTTGAAAAATTTAATCAGCGGGACGCTCTGGTAATAATGAATTCTTCCCAAAACATGGACCAGATAAGCACGAATGCCAACCAATCCGGACGCCCGGATGATTGGATTATGCTTCCATTTCTCGGTCCCTCCAGATCAAAGGCGGTCACAGCAAGTATTCAATCAGGCGTTATATTTAATACCTCCCCTGAAGAAGAACTCGCTGCCTGGTTATTTCTTAAGTATCTGACATCACCTGAAGTACAGGCGGAGTGGATTCAATACAGTGACTATTACCCGACCCGGAAAGATACCCTGGATATAATTAGTGATTATAGGACTGACAACCCGCATTGGTCACAGGGATTAAGTCTGTTGAAATATGGTCAGGCAGATCCTTTGCACCCGTCCTGGGAAATTGTTCGTCAGGCAGTAGGCGATGCTTTTGAGGATTTATTCGAGAAAAATACAGGGGAGATATCAAAATTGCTGGAGATGCTTGATCAAACGGCAGCTGAATTGGTAGAGTATTCCCAGGAATAGAATTTTTCAAAAATTCATTTCTATACCAAACTTTACTGTCCTGCAGTTAGAAAATCAGTTCATTATCGTCAATAAGAAAGGATTTCCATGGCAAATAAACCACAGGTAACGATTTATACAGATGGAGCTTGTTCTGGAAATCCTGGGCCGGGCGGATGGGGCGTTTTACTCCAATTTGGAAATCGGGAAAAAGAACTCAGCGGTTCAGAGAACAAAACTACCAATAACCGGATGGAAATTACAGCTGCCGTTATGGCATTAGGAGCATTAAAGGAACCCTGCCGAGTTGATATTTATACTGATTCTGAATATCTTAAGAAAGGCATTACAGAATGGATTCAAAACTGGAAGAAACTGGGTTGGCGGAGAGGTAAACCGGGAAAGACAAGGCCCCTTGCCAATGCAGATTTATGGCAAGAGCTGGATGCGGTGATTGCTGAACATGATGTGAATTGGCACTGGGTGCGGGGACATGCCGGTCATCAACTTAATGAACGGGTGGACAAGCTGGCTGGAGAGGCAATGAAATTGGGTTAATGTTTTGAGGGCCTTACCCTGGTCTCTCAGTTAAGGTTCCCTGTCTACGGTATAATCCTGTGCATGAAGTCAGTAGAAACCCAGATTCAAGTCCAGGGAGAACTTCTCCTGGCTGAACAATCCAGGAAGGAAGGCAACGAGGGAAGAACCCGGGTCTGTGCCCGGCGGGCTGCAGGTACGGCAGCACAGTTATTTCTGGACCGTCATCAAAAGATCATCAAGGGGGAAAACTCCTTTCAATCCCTGAAGACACTTAAAGACACTGAAGAATTACCCGACCGGGTCCAACTTGCAGTCAGCAGGTTGATTCAACGGGTTAATCAAGACCACCAGCTTCCACCGGAGATTGATTTAATCCATGAAGCAAGGTTGGTGATCAAGTTCTTAGAACCGGACAATTCTGCCAGCTGAATGAATAAGAAAACCGAACAATTAATGAGGTCAAAGCTTACTTTCAGACAAAAATCAGTTTATCTGCTGGGAATTCTGACCCTTGTGCAGGTGCTTTTAATTGGTTGCGGAGCAGAGAAAACTCCATCTATCCCCACTGACACAGCAACAATTGTGGTCAGCGACCCTCCTCAAACGCAGTTGGCTCCAACTGCGGCAGCAAGCCAGATACCTGTTTCTCCTCCGACTGATGATGAAGAACAACCCCCTGAAATAATCCCGGAAAAAATTCAATATCAAATCTTTGCTGAACTGGACTATTACAACCATCAGCTCTTTGTGGAAGAGAATGTTCTCCTTCCCCATCCCGCCCAGGTCCCACTGAAGGAAATTATACTGGTTGTACCCCCCAATGACTGGCTGAACGTTTTTACTATCCAGAGTATCAACTGGCAGGGGGATATCCCTGTGGAGGGGTATTCTCTGGATGGAGTTCGATTAACCATCCCCCTTGAGCAGCCCTGGCTGCCGGGAGAAGTCAAAGAACTATCGATTCAATACAGGTTAGCGCTTCCAATTCAAAACGCCCGGGAGGGATACGGACCTTCCCCGTTTGGATACACAGCACAGCAAACCAACCTGGTGGACTGGTACCCGATGGTTCCTCCTTACCAGGATGGCGAGGGATGGATAGTGCATGATCCCTGGATTTTTGGTGAGTACCTGGTTTATCCGGCGGCAAATTTCCAGGTTTCATTAGAATTATCTAATGGTCCGGATCTGGTGGTAGCCGCTAGCTCAATTGCTGTTCAGGATGAAAACAAGCACTTGTATTCGCTGGAGCAGGGGCGGAATTTTGTTTTTTCTATCAGCCCCGACTACCAGATTTTTGAACAGGAAGTGAATGGCACAACAGTCTACGGGTATGTTTTTGTACCCTACTTGATTCCCGGCAAAGCTGCATTTAACACCACAGTTGAGGCGTTAACCCTGTTCTCTGAATACTTTGGTCCCTACAACCAATCCAGTTTTTCCATGGTACAGGCTGATTTTGACCACGGAATGGAATACGAAGGGCTTTATTTTCAGAGTCGGGGATTCTTTGATACTTATAATGGATCAGAACAGAGTTATTTGATAAGCATCGCCGCCCATGAGACAGCTCACCAATGGTGGTACGGGCAGGTTGCTAATGATCAAGCCCTGGAACCTTGGCTGGATGAATCTTTCTGCACTTTCAGCGAGCTGCTTTATTATGAAAATCTCTACCCGGACTCTGTGAATTGGTGGTGGGCGACCCGGGTTAATTATTATCAGCCTTATGGAGTAATTAACCGCTCCATTTATGATTTTGGCGGATTTACTAATCAGTACCTTGAATACCGGAACGCCACTTATCTGCAGGGAGCGAAATTTTTGGATAAACTCCGCAGTTCGCTGGGGGAAGATAGGTTTAGCGCGTTCCTAAAAGAATATGCCCTGGATTACTCAAATCAAATCTCAACCGGGGAGGATTTCTTTTCCACCCTGAACGGCTATCTTGCCCCGGATTCGCTTACCTGGCTCCCCGAATATTTTAAGGAGTAAGAAAAAAACTCCCTTACCCCGTCATTTTATAGTTGGGATAATAAATAGCCGGATATTTTTATCCCAGGAGCTAACGATTTTGATAACTGCAGCGGTAAAGTTTTAAGCTATTATGCAGTTATCAAGATTATTTTGGCTTCATTTGGGGTAGGCCCCCATTTCTTCTCCTCCTTAGATACGCAATCACCTCACCGCGGGCAGCCGGTGAGGTGATTGCCTTTAAAATAAAAGAGGCGACGATGGGAATCGAACCCATGCTAAAGGTTTTGCAGACCTCTGCCTTACCACTTGGCTACGTCGCCCTGATATTAAGAAGCTGATGGACAATGGCTGTTATGTGTCAGCCATCTGCCACCAGCCAAAGCTTGAACAAGAGCGGGCGATGGGATTCGAACCCATGACCTTCTCCTTGGCAAGGAGACGTTCAACCACTAAACTACGCCCGCATTAGAGTGCCGAGAGCCAGACTCGAACTGGCGACACCTTGATTTTCAGTCAAGTGCTCTACCGACTGAGCTATCTCGGCCTGATAGTTTTCCCTTGCTAATGCATCGCCAATTTTACTCGTTCGATTTGGCCTTGTCAAGCTTTAGGCCGTGAGGAAGGGAAAGGTAAGTAAAGCAGGAAACCAACGGCGATGACAATTTCTCCAACAATGACTCCAGCAGCCTGCCAGGGGCCAAAGAAAGGTAAAGCAGGATATGCTTGGGTGCCGAAACCAAACACATCGGCCATACCGGATACCAGGGAGATGAGATAGCCGGTTGCAACCAGGCGCAATCCAATATCCTGGGCAAGCGATTGGTAGTGGCCCGGCCTCTGGCAGGCTTTTAAACCGATAAAACCTCCCAGGCATAACATTGCCAGTCCGGTTGAAAAAGTAGCCGTTTGGACAAAACCAACAACAGGACTGCGATCAAGATTAATAATTCCCGGATCGGCGCCGAGGATAAACACCAGGAATCCTATGATAGTTAATCCAACGCCGATATTGATCCGTAAGTTTATATTCCTGGGTTTTGAAGAGTCCACTAGCGAATCCTTATGAGGGGGACTTCGATTATAACTGAAAACCAGTCCGGGCGGAAATAATTTTATAGGAAAAATTTTCCACAAAATTCAACAAATTATCCAGTAACCGCTGCCATTCTTTGGATGCCATAGCAACATTAAGCGCAGCCTGGCTTTGTGTTTTAGCCGTTACCATGATCTGTGGCTGATCGCCATACATGGTATACCAGGCATCAACCGGTCGAATCCCTAAATGTTTGATTTCCGGGAGAAAATCACTGATCACGAATTCGAAATATTCCTGTTCCCGGTTGGGTAAAATGTCCCAGGTCATGAGTAATTTTACAGTCATGCAGGTACCCTTTATTCGGATTCCTGGGCATAGTCCAGAACGACCACGTTGGTTTCATTGCTGGAGCGGGTGCTGGTGATGCTCAGATCGGGGCGGGGTTCTACTTTATCCAACCCCATCTCTTTAATAAATTTTTCCAGGGGGTCGAGTTCCAGTTTACTTTCTTCGGTATGGTAATACATGGGAATGGCATAACTGGGTTCCAGGATACGGATCACTTCCACTGCTTTGGATGCTGTTAAACTGCTGCCTCCTCCGACCGGAACCAGGGCAATGTGGACATCTCCAGCTATAGATTTAACATCTGATTGGCTTGGTACTCGGCTCAGGTTTCCCAGGTGGGCAACCAGAACCCCGTTATAGTCAAATATATACATCACGTTCCGCAAGGCGTCTTCTTTTCCCTGATGATTGGTTCGGATTCCGGTGATGAACACCTCTCCAATTTCGTATTCGCCGGGACCGGTAATGATATGCTGTTGCGTCTTCCGCTTGCGGATGATTTTTGTGTGGTTATGCCCGGGCGCGTCGTGGCTGACCGTAACGATGTCGGCAGACAGATTTAATTCCTTATATCCGATTTTTTTATGGTTATAAGGATCGGTAACTACTGTAGCCATACCTCTTTCAGTCAAACGAAAACATGAATGCCCGTGCCATGTAATATTCATCAAGCCTCCTGCTGGCTCTCTGTTTTTGTTTCATTTTAGGGTTTTCTTGCAGAAAGTGATTATACTTCAATCTTTTGAATAATCATAGTTCCCGTTTCAGGACCCTGCCTGATTTTCGATTGCCCCGCAATTGAAAGAACCCTCTGACAAGGGATTCCCGAGGACATCCCCCATTGGTGTAGATTTAGAGGAATTATGTAAATATGTGCCCATCTCACCCCAGATAAAACGTGGAATTGGTATAATCTCTGAGCCTGAGGTGGATATTAGCAAAGCGCAGGAATTCCCAAGCCCCACCCATTATTGGATGTGGTTTGAACAAATTATGGAAAACAAGATCAAAGTTGTTGGCGCCAAAGTACATAACCTGAAAAATATTACGGTTGAGATACCCCGTGATAAATTTGTGGTTATTACCGGGCTTTCCGGATCCGGAAAGTCCTCTCTCGCATTTGACACCATATTTGCGGAAGGTCAGCGCCGCTACGTTGAATCTTTATCGTCCTATGCGCGCCAGTTCCTGGGGCAAATGGACAAACCTGATGTGGAGTATATTGAGGGTTTATCTCCCGCAGTATCAATAGATCAGCGGGGAACATCCCAAAACCCCCGCTCTACCGTGGGTACCGTAACAGAAATTTATGATTACCTGCGTTTGCTGTATGCCAGAGCAGGTATTCCGCACTGTCCTGAATGCGGCCGGGAAGTTACTACCCAGTCAGCCCAGGAAATCGTTGAGCACATCGAGAGCTTCCCGGAAGGAACCCGTTTTAATATTCTTGCTCCGGTGATTAAAGGCAGAAAAGGAGAACATCAGGGAATTCTCGAGGAGATCCAGAAATCCGGTTTTGTGAGGGCAAGAATTGACGGTGAAATCAGACGCCTGGAAGAAGATATTCAGCTGGAACGCTATCAACAGCATACCATCGAGGCAGTTGTAGACCGGCTGGTGATTCAGAAATTTGAGACAGATGAGGAACAGAACAACTTCCGCTCCCGATTAACAGATTCCGTTGAGACAGCATTAAAATACGGCGATGGCTACCTGATCGTTTATGATGTTACAGAACCAAAAAAACCGCTAATCATGAATTATTCTGAGCATCTAGCCTGCCCGGTTTGCGATCTCAGTTTTCCGGAGATTGAACCCCGCACATTTTCCTTTAATACACCCCACGGCGCCTGCCCGACTTGTGAGGGAATAGGCACCAAGCTTGAGGTGGATGTCAACTTATTAATTCCGGATAAGACTCTCTCAGTAATAGAAGGCGCAATTGATGCCACAGAATGGGGTGGCCCGCGAGCCCAAGGCGGATATTATTGGAGATCCCTGGTGGGGGCTGCCAATGCTTATCAGGTGGATCTGGAAAAACCTTACCATAAGTTATCGGATGATAATCAGTCACTTCTTCTTTATGGGACAGAAGGAGAAGAGGTCAAACTCACCTATGTAAATAAAGACGGCAGGGAATTTGAGTTTTACCGCGCCTTTGAAGGGGTAATCAACAATCTGGAAAGGCGGTTTAAGGAAACCCAATCCGAGTATATGCGCACTCGCATTATGGGTTATATGAACGACCATCCCTGCCCATCCTGTCTCGGTGCCCGTCTTCGCCCCGAAGCGCTGGCTGTTACCCTTGATGAATTTAATATTGTGGATATCGCCACCTTGCCGATCCAGCGAACGCTTGATTGGGTGAACCGTCTCCAGGGTGCAGAATCTCCATTAAACGACCGTCAGCAAATCATTGCTGATCGGGTTCTGCGCGAGTTAACTGAACGACTTGGATTCCTGGTAAATGTTGGTCTGGATTATCTGACCCTGAGCCGTTCAGCCGGCACACTTTCCGGCGGGGAAGCTCAACGCATCCGGCTGGCTACCCAGGTTGGATCGCATCTGATGGGTGTGCTGTATGTGCTGGACGAACCTTCCATTGGTTTGCACCCCCGTGATAACGGCAAGCTGCTCCGTACCCTGGAAGGATTGCGGGATCTGGGAAACACAGTGATGGTTGTTGAGCATGATGCCGAGACCATCGAAACCGCAGATTGGATCCTGGATTTAGGCCCGGGAGCTGGTGAACTAGGGGGAGAGGTTGTGGTTGCCGGAACGATCGATAAAATCCTCAACCACCCCGATTCATTAACCGGGGCTTATTTATCTGGGCGTCTCCAGGTGCCGGTACCGGAAAAACGAAGGGAAGGAAATGGGAAACACATTCAAATTCTAGGAGCCAGAGAACATAACCTGAAAAACATCGATGTTACTATACCGCTGGGAAGGCTGATTTGTATCACAGGGGTTTCTGGTTCCGGGAAATCCACCTTGATGATAGAAATCCTCTATAAAGCCCTGGCGCGGGAGTTAAACCGGGCTAAGACCAAACCAGGTGATCATGACGCGATCAAGGGCATAGAAAATATCGATAAAATTGTCAACATAGATCAATCCCCCATCGGCCGCTCGCCGCGGTCAAATCCGGGAACCTACACAAAACTTTTTGATCATATCCGGGATCTATTTTCCGATCTTCCGGAAAGCAAAATCCGGGGATATGATAAAGGCAGGTTCTCATTTAACGTTAAAGGGGGACGCTGTGAAGCCTGCCGCGGTCATGGACAGCTGCAAATTGAAATGCAGTTTCTCCCTGATGTTTATGTACCTTGTGATGTTTGCCACGGCACCCGGTATAACCGGGAAACTCTCCAGGTTCATTTTAAAGGAGAATACAATATCGCAGACGTGCTGGACATGACCATTGATACAGCCAGTGAAATATTTGAAGCTTTCCCTGCCATGATGAGCCGATTAAAGACATTGCAGGATGTGGGTTTGGGATATATCCGAATTGGACAGGCATCTCCCACTTTGTCTGGAGGAGAAGCGCAGCGGATAAAACTCTCCAGAGAGCTCTCCAAACGGTCAACTGGATCAACCCTTTATGTGCTGGATGAACCATCGGTTGGCCTGCACGCAGCGGATGTGCATAAGCTGATTGAGGTGCTGCAGAGGCTGGTTGATGAGGGCAACACAGTGTTAATCATTGAGCACAATATGGATATTATTAAAGTTGCGGATTATATTATTGACCTCGGACCAGGGGGCGGAGATGCTGGAGGGGAGGTTATTGTCGCCGGCCTTCCCCAAGAGATTTGCAGCACACCTGAGTCCTATACGGGGGAATATCTAAAATCGTATATTCAGGAAAATCACCAGAAGAAATAGCGTGATAAGGGACCGGATCCCTCCAAGGGATCCGGTCCCTTAGTTTTTTCCCTTACTTCTTTTTCGCCAAATAGATATCCGCTTCCAGCATCACGCCATCCCAGTAATAATGGTGTACAAAGTATAGGTTTCCTTCGTTATCCAGAGTGGGTTCCCCCGCAAATTGGGATACGATCAATACCGGTTCCTGCCAGACGTCGTTTTCCTTATAGGATACAAATACGGCGGGGCTTCCCAGATAGGTGCGTGTAATCCAGAGCTGCTGCCCATCATCAGATACAAAGGGACGGCTGTCGTCCTCTTCGCTGTTTACCAGGGTGAGGTTTTCTGGTTCCCCCCAGATCCCATCCTCCATCCTGCTAACCCAAATATCGTTTGCTCCCAATGAACCCGGACGAGTTGAACCAAAATAGAGTTCCTTCCCGTCAGCAGTGATGTGCAGTTCGCCAACCTGATAGGCAGGGTTATATTCTACGATTTCCCATGATCCCCAATTTCCGTTTTCGTAAATTGCCTTTAACCACTGAATCCCTGAATAACCTGCCCGGGCTGAACAAAACCAAAGTTGATTTCCGAGGGCTATGGGACAACCATCCAGGGCTAAGTCATCATTTAAAATAACCCTCTCCGGCTCAGTCCAGGATCCATTAATCAGGCTGGATTGGTAGATGCCTGTCACGCTGTCAGTAAGCTGTTTTTCAGCCGGGATCAAGACGTCCGGGGTGAAGAAAAAATAAAACGTTTTCCCATCAGGTGTGATAAAAGGGGAATCCTCTCCACCGGCGGTATTAATTGGACCAGGCATAGGGACTGGTTCTTCCCAGTCCGGGCTGTGCAGCACTGGGGGCAGGCGGTCGTTGGCGGGTTCCATTTTTTCCACGCTGTCGCCAATCCTGCTGTAACGGGAGGGAACATGTGTGGGGGTAGCCTGGGGCAGTGAAGAGACTGAACACGAGCTGAGGATTAGCAGGAAAAGGGATAATAATAAAAGTCGGATAAAAGGTTTCATGCTTACTCCCCGGAAATGAGAAATATATCCCTGATTTAATTACCCATTGAATCAACCCGGATCCGAACATCCACGGCTGTGGCGCCTTTTCCTTCCGGGAATACACGCAAGGGGTTAATCTCGATCTCGGCAAGTTGAGGGAAATCGCTTGCCAGCTGGGCTAATCGTACCAGGACATCCCGAACTGCTGTGATATCTGCTGGCAGCAGGTTCCTGAACCCAAGCAGCTTCCGCCCCGCCCAGGTCTTGTTAAGCATGGCATCCATTTCAAGTTCTGTCAATGGAGCCAAACCAAATGCCAGGTCCTTTAATCCTTCCACTTCGGTTCCGCCGGAGCCGAACATCATCACCGCTCCGAATTGAGGATCCTGAACTGCGCCCACAATCACTTCCTGTCCTAAGGGAACCATTTCCTGGACATATACACCCTGGATATCGGCATCCGGCTGAGCGATCTTAGCCTGGTCCAGAATAGCGCGGAATCCTACCCGGACAGATTTTTCATCTGCTAAATTCAGGAGCACTCCACCGACATCTGTTTTGTGGTTGATATCCGGCGAGGCTACTTTCAGGACAACTGGCAAACCAATTTCAGCAGCTTGAGCCGCTGCTCCATTTTCATTTTTCGCCAGAGTCATTTTTGCGTAGGGAATTCCGTAGGCACCCAGGATGCGCTGAGTAACAGCAGCGCTCAGATAGGTTTCGGTGCTATGATCCTCCAGGATTTCCCGGACAGTTTCTTTCTGGATGTCCTCTCTGAAAACAGGAACCGCTGCGGCATGTTTTAACAAATCCACCCGCTTTACCAGTGCAGCAAGGGCAGCAGCAGCGCGCTCCGGGAAACGGTACTCCGGAATTCTGGCTGCTCGGAGATGTTCAACTGCTTCCTGGATCAGACGTTCTCCCATCACTGCTATCACCACCGGTTTTTCTGCCTGGTGGATGACAGGGATTAATGCCTTGGCTACCGATCCCGCAGTATGCATAGGCGGTGTAGGAAATATCACCATTACACTATTTGTACCGGGATCTTTTAATAGAATTTGCAAACAGGCTGCAAATTGCTCCGGAGTGGCGGTAGCCAGCATGTCCACCGGGTTTTGTAAACTGGCGGCAGACGGGAGAATTTTTCCCAGCGAATCTAATGTGGCCGAACTGAATTCAGACATTTTAAGGCCTCTGGCTTCCAGGGCATCTGCAGCAGTAACACCGGGTCCGCCGGCATTGGTTAGAACAGCAACTCTATTACCGGTAGGCAAAGGACACCAGGCCAATGCCCGGGCTTGATCAAACATTTCCTCGCTGGTTTCAGCCCGTAGAACGCCTGCCCGGCGGAAGGCAGCATTATAGGCACTTTCTTCTCCGCTCAGCGCGCCCGTATGAGAAGCGGCAGCTTTCCGACCGGATTCATATCTTCCAACTTTTAGGGCAATGATGGGTTTCGAGGGTACAACCGCCCGGGCTTCTTCGATGAAACGACGGCCGTATTTAATCCCTTCCAGGTAAAGAGCCAGAACATTGGTCTGTCCATCAGCAGCCGTTGGAGCCAATAGATCTGTTTCGCAGACATCTGCCTGGTTGCCTAAACTGATTAATTTTGAGATACCGTATCCCTGACCCCGGGCCCAGTCAATTGCTGCGGCGCAGATGGCTCCGGAATGGGACAGAAAGGCAACGTCTCCCGGCGTCGGTCCGGGAGGAGGCAGGAAAGTTGTGTCTATCGGCAGGTGGGTATCCAGCAGGCCGATGCAGTTGGGCCCGATTAGCCGGATCCCTTCCTCTTCAGCAACCTGGATCATTTCCTGCTCAAGGGCTAACCCTTCAGGTCCTACTTCGCGAAAACCGCCGGTGCCGATAATTGCAGCCCGGATTCCACGTTTTCCGCATTCCCGCAGGGTTTGAGACACAAATTGGGCCGGGATCAGCACAACTGCCAGGTCAACCGGATCCGGAACATTAAGAATAGTTGTGTAAATGGGTTCCCCCATTAGTGTGCCGCCCTTCAAATTTACAAAATGAATTGCGCCTTTATAGCCGCTGCGGTGCAGGTTATTGGCCAGACGATATCCTAACTTGGTCGGGTCTTGGGAAGCGCCGATAACCGCTACCCCATTGGGATTAAAGAAGGGGAGAAGAGAGGAAGAATTTTTCATACCTCAGATTGTAACCTAAAGGATATTCAATTTCAGAGAGATTTGGTTATTCTGGAAGGAGAGACGGGGAGTTTTATAGTATAGAATTATTGTGCTCTGATATTGTCCTGCAGAAAACATCAACCACTTCGGGATCAAACTGGGTGCCGCTGCACCTTATGATTTCCGCGATAGCTTCATCGTGGGTATGGCTATCGCTGTAGACCCTTTTATCCCGGATAGCGACATAGGCATCAACCACTGACACGATGCGTGATCCGAGGGGAATTTCATTTCTTTTTAACCCCTGAGGATATCCGCTGCCGTCATATTTCTCATGATGGGCTAGGATAATGGGAGCAACTGGAGCGAGATATTTCACCGGGGCCACGATTTCGGCTCCGATCAGGGGATGTTCCTTCATGCTGGTCCATTCCTCATCTGTGAGAGGACCTGGTTTATTGAGGATTTCGTCCGGCACACCAATTTTTCCAATATCATGCAAAACCGCAGCCCAATAGACAGCCTCAACCTCTTTTTCGGAAAGATTCATCGCCTGGCTCACTCGGGTTGCCAGATCCCCCATCCTTTGGCTGTGATCTCCGGTATAGGCATCTCTGGCATCTATGGCATTTGCCAGGGAAACAACAGTCTGTAAAAAGTTTTCCTCCAGCTGTTCATGGAGCATTGCCCGCTTGATAGCACTGGCACCATAATCTGCTATAGCATTAGCAAGTCGCAGTTTGGAGGTTGAAATAGGCGCAACCTGACTGCTGTGGAATTCTCCCAAAATAAGAAAACCTATATGTTCATCCACGCCTTTTAAAGGGCAAAGGCAAAGCGTGCTAGCATGATTGATAAATAATGCTTGTTTTTCCTCTTTTTGCCAATCTGGATTGTTGATATCTAATATCACATATTTCCCGTCCCGCAGGACCTGGTTGTAAATATGTTCAGCAACTATGGGCTCAATTTTCCCTAAACGCAGTGGACCAGCCAGATTATGTTCAGGATAAATTGCCCGGCAATAATAATCACCGTTTGCTTCTCGGATCAGGATTCTGGAATAAGTCACCTGGATGCTTTCTGCTGCATGTTGAGCGATACCCTTTAATACAGTATTCGGGTCGTCTGTAGCAACCAGCTGATGGGATAGGTTGTACAAGGTATCGATTTCTTTCCGGCGGCTTTGCTCTGCGGTGAACAGGCGGGCATTTTCAATTGCGACTGCGGTTTGATTGGCTACGGTGAAAAGGGTTAATTTATCCTCAGTACTGAAAGCTTGTTCTGAGCGTTTGGGTCCCCAGGCAAAAATTCCCACCAGCTGTGATTGCACTTTAATAGGGATTAACAATTCCGCTTCCATTTCATCCAGGTCTTGTCTTTCGCTTTTCCACAAGGATTGAAATTGAGGGAGGTTTTCTATATCCTGCCTGCCGAGAGGTAGGTCGCGGGTTGAGAGCCACAAAATCACAGGGTGGCCCCGTCTGAATGATAGATTTCCAATATCATCCTGTCCAATTTGAGTTGTCAACTGGAATATCCCGGTCTCTTCATCACGGAGGAAAAAAGCAGCTTTTGGAATATGCAGTGTTGAAGTCACTTCTGTCAAAATCATGTTAGTGATTTTATACAGGTCAAGCATAGAGGCAGCCCGGCTGCTTAAGGTCTGGAGCATAACCTGGGAATCATATTTCTCGCGGAAGAACAAACGGTCAATGATTTGTTGAGCTTTAACTCTGAGCGGTTCAGCCACCAGGGCAGTAACCACCGCTACCACCAGGGAGAGCAGGAAGATTTCAACGCCGGAGTATAACTCAAATACAGTTAACGAGAAAGTAATGATTAAGAAATAAGTGGCACCGATGATTATGGTTGGAATGGAATAAACTAATCCCTGCCGGATGACAACGCGGATATCTAAAAGCTGATAACGCAAGATTGCATAAACAATTATGATGGCAGTAATACCATTGGCGGCGATATCGATTGGGTATTTCCCTAAGGGTGTGAAATTACCAGCAGAACCAATAATCATCACCCCGATTCCCAGGATTAAGTACAAGAGGCGGTTCTGCTGAATAGGATCATTCGATCTTCGATATGAGCGAATAAGAGATGCAATACTATATATAATTAATGAAAACCCGGGTACAGCAGGGATATATGTGTATGGTGTCAAATCATAATAAATAACCCCATTTTCCAAATGGAAATTTGAGACCAATAGATTTGGAATTAAGCTGATGCCAACTAGTATTATGCCAAAGATTAGAACCACGGTATCCCATTTATCCCTCACTTTGATAATTGATCGCGCGAATGCAAAAACACTCATCATCATAAGGGGTTGAGTACTCACCATTATTCGGAACCAAAAGCCACCTCTTGGTTCATCTACATATATTAAGAATGCGGTCAGAGACCACAGGATCATGGCCAGTAAGTACCAGCGGAATACCCTACGCAAGTCAGTTTGGGGTTTTGAGAATGTTACGGTGACATACAATCCACTATACAGCAGGAAAGCCAGGCCCGTAATAGAGGAATTAATTAAAAGGTTCATACTAACCCTTAATCTTTTTGTCTCCTAATAGTTTTTTCAATTGATCTGCTGTAGGTTTCATGTGGGGAGGTTTGGTGTGGGCCAGATCAGCGCCATGGCTTTGTTGGTAATCCATATATAAACCAAAAGCTCCCGGGTTAAGCAGGGAAACATTAAGCGCCACATATCCGAGCATCTCTTCCAAATTGATATAATCAGAATTTACTTCCTGCAAAGCGGTATTTAGTTGGGAAATAATTTCGTTTGTATCCACATGGGTCACTTTGTTTAACTCTATAAAGAGGTGCAAATACGGTTTACCATCTTTAAACTCTTTACGAGCAACCCATTCGTGGTAATCAATATCGGTCTTTTCAAGTGCTAACCAGATATCTTTCTCAGTAATCAGAGCAAACCCGGCAATATTTATGATATCACTATCCCGGGAATAAAAGCGTACTTGGGGAAGGTCAATGTCCTGTTCCTCGTCCCTCAGTGAGACGACTTCAAAAAGATCACCCACCCGGTAGCGGGTGAAAATCCCGCCATGGAAATTCGTAAAAATCAGCTCATAAATTCCCAGCTCTAATTCATTATATAGAACTGTTTTTGGATGATAATTTGGATCCTCCTTGTTTTTCTTGTGTTCCTCATGGGGGATGAATTCGTAAAAGTTGTTTTCAGGAAAAAAAGTCATATCCTTGTAATTCCAGGTTTGCATGCATACCGAACCACCCTCTGTACAAGCATATCCTGAAAGGGGTTTTTTCCCCCAGTAATGTTCAATTTGCTTTGTGTAAACTGAAGCGTCTACTCCTCCCGTCATAATGCCTTTCAATTTCCAGACATCTTTGGGGAGCAGTTTCCCCCCTTTTATTTTTGAAGTGAAATAACTTTTCAGTAATCTCCAAAGCACGTTTGGCCGAAGCATCTCAACTGAGAATTTGACTGAGCCGTGTCCTTGTTCAAATTGCTCTCCAACCCTGACTAAAATACTGGAAAGACCGTAGAAGAAATCCATCCCCTCTATCATTGCCAACTTGAACCCTGCTTGTATTCGCTCCTGAAAAGTCATCTGGTCTCCTTCAAGAAGGGGAGGAAGGAATCGAAGATCCATATGTTTGTCCACGGCTTGATTGAAAATACCTGAGACATAGGGTGGCGGCGCTGATCCTACTAAGACACTGTCAAATGGTTCTATGTTTACTTCACCTTTTTGAGTACAGGATGCGATGATCATCCCTCCGGCTGTAGTCTCACCCAGCCGTTCAACCATTTCCTTTGTGTAAGGAGTCCATTTGTATCTAAATTCTCCGCTTCTTCCCGAGGTGTGCGCCCAAATAACTGGTTCGCGGGGAAGAACATCGGCTCTTTTTTGGTCCAGATATTCTTGATAATCCATATAGGTAGTAAGAGGCACAATTTCACGAAATTCTTCGATGCTCGTGGGGATAACATCACCCATCAACATCCGTCCCATTAAGCTCTTTCCCAACAAATCGATTTGTTCCAAGAGCAGGCGTTCCTGGATCTCCATGAACTCATCAATTCCGAGGTCAAGAAAACCAAGATATTTCGTCCAAATTTCTTCCTTTCTGCCTTGTTGAAGGAGAGTGCTTAGTGAAGTCATTATTCCTCCTGATTAATCTTACATTTAATAGATAAGGGCTCTGGTATCCAGCGATATTTTGATGATAGTTGAATTATTTCAATGGACTGGTAACCTGCAGCTTCCAGCTCCATCTGCCATCCTTCGGGTGTTCTCAGGTTGGTGACCGCACCGACTTCTGCCCACGCCCGGGTTAGATTCTCCTTAATTGAGAAATAGAAAAATGCACCCACCCTCATTAAGAACTTCACCACAGGCAGCTCCCACAAAGGTGATGTTCCCGCATCGATGATTGATAACAATCCACCCGGCTTAAGGACACGCCTCATTTCTGATAGCATCAAGGGGATATCCATATGATGGGACGCCAAACCCATCACCACAACATCAAATGTCCCCCTTTCAAAAGGTATCGCCATGGCGTCAGCGCAGGTCAGGCTGATTGAACTGGTGAAATCCGAGCCGGATATTGTCTTTTTACCCTGTCTGAGCATGGATTCAGTAAAATCCAGGCCGGTGATGTGAATGCCAGGGATCTTTTTCTTGAGGATTTTGCGGGGGATGACCAAAGTGCCAGTAGCAATATCCAGGATCTTTTGATTCTCCAGGATCTCTGTCCTGTCAACCAGCTGATCTACAAATTTTTGATAACTCCAGCCCCAAAAAGTATTTAATTCATCATCCACAGTTTTTTCATAATGGGAGGAAAGTTCGGTGAAAGCTTCCTGAACGACTTGGTTTTCTTTCATAACTTATTGATGATCACCAATAGGCATTTATTGGAATTGTGTGATACATTTCACGAGCATTGAGGAAGATTATACCCTTGTTTTTGTAAACAAGCTCAAACCCCAATCTCTAAATATAAAACTTGTTTTTATCCACTTCCTCCCGCAAAATCCGAAGCTCTTCTGGGCTGGGCGGTTCAAATACGGTGATTTCAGCGGCCAGCAGCAGCTCAAATCCGGTATTTTCCACAACCTTCTCGACTGTGACGCCCGGCTGGGTGGAGAGCAATTTCATTCTTTTGGTCTTTTCGTCGTAACCAAGAATCCCCAGGGTTGTTACTACCCGGTATGGTCCAGTGTTGGGGGGGAGACCGGCTTTCTCGCGAGCTCCTGGACCGGTCAGGTAACCAGGGGTGGTGATGAAATCAACCTTCTCCACGAATCTGATCTGATCATGTTTCATAATCGCGATTGTCCGCCAGCAGTGAGATCCGACATCATTTCCGCCTCCGCTGCCAGGCAGCCTGACTTTGGGATGGTCGTGATCACCGATCACGGTTGAATTGAGGTTGCCGTAAGGATCAATCTGGGCGCCGCCCAGGAAACCGTAATCCACAAATCCGCGCTGGGCAGTTTCCACGATATCCAGAATGCCGGATGCCGCTAAAGCTTTGTGGAAGGTGCGTCTTTCTCCCACAGCCAGGGGAAGATCTTCCAGGATGGCGCCGGTTCCTCCAAATTCAAAGATACTCACTAGATTAGGAGCGTGCATTTTCTGTGCCAAAGCCCCTGCAAGCATTGGAATCCCGGTGCCGATAAATGCTGTTGAATTGTCCTCCATCAACCGGGAGGCAGTGCAAATCATTAACTCGTTGGGGTTGTATTTGATTTCTGTCATGATTATGCCTCCGGCACCATGTCCTGCAGCTCGTTCAATCTCTCTTTACCGATGAGATCCAGGTATGCTTGATGATCCTTTAAATCATAAATATACTTCTGGAGGTATTCCTGAGTGGTATCAGGATCTTTTGAGGCTTCCACCCAGGCTTTTATTTGCGGTTCATCCCGCTCATACTCGTAACACATTTCTCCGGGATGGGATCCAAAAGGAGCATGGATAACTGCGTCAACAAGATAATAGGGAATTATTGTCCTGTCAGGCTGCTTCCTAATTTCATCAGTTGAGATAATTTCTTCCGTGCTGATCAGGAGGCGTTTGGAAGCCCGGGAAAGTTCAAATGCAAAACCACTAATTCCGTCGATCTGGGCGTTACCGTATTTATCAGCCCGGTGGACGTGGATCAAGCCCACATCGAGGATTAAGGCAGGCAGGAGGGCTACAGGATCACCGGTAAAAGGATCTTCAACCACTTTAGCAGCGCTGTAAGTCAGGGTGTCGGTTCCCAGCATTGACCGGGTTGGCAGAAATGGCACACCCATTGCCGTCGCCTTAAACCGCCAGGCAATGGCCGCGTTGCTCCATTCCACACAGTGTTCCACCCGGCCGCTTTCTACCTCACGGCGAAGGCAATGGGAAATGCCGTACACCTCCATTCCGATGTAAGTGTGATCAAGGGCTTTAACGAGACTTGCGCCGAGCAGGATATCCAGCTCGTAAACTCCCTGGCCGGCCACAAAGAGATCTTTTTTCCCCTGGCGGACTATTTCGTTAACCAGGGATTGCGGGCAGCGCACGGTACCGTAAAGCTCAGTGCCGATGTAATCTCCATCATGAATAAATTTCCCAATGGCTTCCGCTTCCGTCATCCGTTTATCGATCAATCCGCGAGGTTTGGTTCTGTTGTGTTCCCGGAAACTGTTAAGATCAGGGGGTTGGAGCATTTTTCCCTTTCCGGAAGTGATCACATTCATATTTACCCTCCTGAAGTTAAGGTTTAACTCTGAGATCAGGATTTTATTTAGAGAAGAAAATTTATGACAGCTTCTCTGGGATTGTCAGTTTGGTCACCCGTGTAAATTTGGCGCAGCCAGGAAGGATAAACCATTCTCGGTAAGCGCCTGGGCTGTCTTGTTTAATGCGATGAATTTATCCTGGAAATTTCCAGCCAGGGCATCCCAGTCTCCAGTTTCCATGATCTCTTTCTTATCTCGGAAGTAATCAAGGATATCGGATGGGTGATCTCTGGTTTGGTCAATTTCCGGGTCCGCGCCCTCGTGTTTGGCGGAGATGTTCGCGACATGATCGGCAATTTCAATCAATTCATCGCGGCGGTTGTAGGGCTGGAGAACAATGCTTTTATAGGTTTCTGTGATGTGGTGCTCAAAGCGGACAATGTCTTCAAAACCTAATTCCTTACGGAACTGGGCAGTCAATTCCATAGTCTGGTTGTCTATGGAATTGCTCCAGTTAAACCCAATCAAGGGGGAGGTTCCGTCATCCCTGGTGAACAGTTTTGCGCCCAACAAAGTCCAGAGGGCTGCATAGGGATTGTCATTGCCCATATATACAGAGATCTTGAACTCGTTATCTACTCCCAAGCGGTGAAGCATGTAGCCCAGCAGCACTGTGCCGGGATTGATGTTCAGAACCTGGCGGATTCCGTAGGTTGTGTAGTAGTAGAGGAATTCATCCAGCCACTTTAAAGCATGTTGATTGGGCTGCCCCACTCCACCGAAATACCCCGTGATGGTTGCCGGACCGCCAAGGTGGATGTTGGAGCCATCTGTCCCTTTGGTGTCCAGGGTTTCAACATAACTTGCGCCGAAAATCTGCATCGCTGCCGCAAATGATGCCAGGTCGCCATCCGCTTCCTGTTCCTTCATTTTTCGGACCCGGATAAATCGCCCCGGCATCAGCATTTGATTTTCAATAGCGGATTCGGCAATCATCCGCAGATAAGGAAAATACTGGCAGGCGCTGATTTCTAAGGTAACCGCGAAATCGTCAGCAAAAACCATTTCTTCTGCTTTCCCACCAAGTATTTTCTTTCTATAGTCCTTGACGCTGATAAAAGCACCTTTATCGCGCTGTTCCTGCAGCCATTCAAGATCCTTCAGGTGGTCGGGGTTGGTTTTTTTAACAAGAGCCAGTAAATTTTCCAGTTTTCGGGCTTTGCTGGCTTTGGCGTTGATTTCCTCCGGGGTGCCGTATTTAGCTACAACCTCCAGGAAATCATTAATTACCTCCATCTCCGGGTTTAGCAAGATTTCGTTAATTGAGTCCAGTTTATCAGGGGATATTTTCAGTTTATTCTGCATGTCGGTCATAGTTTGCTCCCATTCTTGGTATGAGTGTTTAGTATCCAGTATCAAGTATTCAGTTATCAGTATACAGTAATCAGTAAGTAGTGAGTAGTGAGTAGTGGTCGTTAGTTATTATCGTGAGCCCTTGAGAAATAACCTGGTAGTCTTTCTCCTATTAGTTTTTCTGTTTTTTCGCAAAATAAATCCGCTTTGGATATCATTCCTCCCAGCAAACGACCGATTTCCTTGCATTTTTCACTAAGTTCATCCCTGGTTTCAAGCTTTATATATTTGCACTTATATGCAATATCCACCCAATGTTCAGTTTCATAAAGTTCAGCAACAGCATCTGTAAGTTTGCTGACAAAGTGTTTTACATAAAGCCGCTTTCCCCAGGCTTCTGCGATTTGCGCTCCGATTGATCTTGATGATCTCCTCAATTGATTTGTTAATGAAAAAACCTCTTCTTTTGGAAACAATTTAGTTTCCTGAAATACCATTTCCGCAAGACCCAAAGATTTTTTATATGCAAGCAAATCTCGGTATTCTTTCACATACGGCAACTTGTTTTTCATCACCTACCCCCTACATCCTGCAAGAACCGAAGACTACTTACTTATAACTACTTACTGTTTACAGTAAACCCTGCAGCTGCTCAAACTCGTCATCACTAATTGTGAACCAATTCTCTTTCTTGGGGAATGTTTTGTCTTTGACTTCTTTATTATATTGGATCAAGCCGTTCTGGAGGACTTCCCCGGCGTTGCCGTA
>JBARSJ010000120.1:0-3665 GCA_049644685.1 Anaerolineales bacterium | reverse complement strand
GTATAAGTAGGGACAGTGCTAAATATGGCTTTGTTTGAGTGACCATCTTGACTCCTTGCGGCAAAGCTTAATTTACCGTCTATGGGTTTTATACCACAATCCTGATTTGTATGTCAGAGGACTAAACCCCGCCCCGTGATTGTGGAATAGTTGGATCCTTCTTTCTATTTAAACACTTTGGTTTTAATTTATATACATTATTCAGTAATAGAGGTCTGATGAGAAAAAACACCCTAAGAAGATTATCCCTGTTTGGAGTAATAATTGTGTTCCTGTAACTTACAGAACAGTAAAGTATAGAATTGTGTGATTAAACCTTTAGGCAGTACAATGGAAGCACTATTAATTGTCCTCATTTCCCTCAGAATTATGTATCTCGTGATTAATATTATTGTCATGAAAAGACCCTTTTAAATGAAGATTAATACCTCTCGGAATTTAATTGATCAAATTGCTGCGGCTGTTTTGATATTGGATGATAAAGGCATTATCCAATATACGAATCAAGATTCTCTTAACTTGCTAGGTTATGAAACTGAGGACCAGGTTCTGGGAGCTGATTTTGAACAGTTTGTTTCCCCTGACCAGACACCATATTTTCAAACCTACTGCCAATCTATATTGCAGGGGAACAAATCGGGGGAAAGCATCTTCAGTTTAGTAACGCAGGATGAGTCGATAATCGACGTAGTGCTTTCAGGTGCGGGAGTTCAGGATGACGCTGGATTTATCTCCCAAACCATTTGGACCCTGAAAGATATTTCAACCCTAAACCGCGATCATGAGAATCAAGATCAACAGAAAAAGCTAGAGGATCTTCGTTGGTTAAGTGAGCAAGGAAGAGAGTTGCTTTCGCTTAATCATAAACCCGATATCCTGGATTTCGCTGGTAGAGCGCTTCAGGAGAAATTGGATGATTGCCTTATATTAACACTTTCCAATATTGATGAGTTTACTCTCCGATTGGAAGGGATTTATGGGATTGAAAACCGGTTTTTGAAAAAAGTCTGGATGTTGACCGGGGGCGATCTAAAAGGAAACTCATTTCCAATCGAAGAACGTTTTAAGGAAATATATAGGAAACGTCAGCTAACCTTACATCCAGGGGGATTAGAAATTTTTGCTGTCAACCACATACCCCAAAAAATTAACCGCCAAATAGCAAAAATTGCAGAAGTTGAAGACATTTACACAATTGGGCTGGAAGGAAACCAGCGCGTGATGGGCTGTTTCTATATCTTCACAAAGCGCCCCCAGATGATCCTCAGCCAAGATCTGGTGGAATCGTTTACTTTCCTGGTCGCGTTAGCTTTAGAAAGAACCGAATATGCGGGAGAGCTGAAGTTAAGTGAACAGCAGTTCCAAATGATATTTGAATATGCCCCAGATGGCTATTATATTAGTGATTTACAGGGAAATATCATTGGGGTAAATCGTGCAGCTGAAAAACTCTCCGGGTATGATCGAGAGGAATTAATTGGGAAGAGTTTACTTAGACCGAGACTGATCTCGAAAGATCAAAATTCCCTTGTAGGAAAATCTTTAGCACAGAATGAACTTGGAAAGTCCACAGGCCCGGATGAGGTTATCTTGACTCGAAAGGACGGCAGCCTTTTACAGGTTGAGATTACTACTTACCCTATAAAGTTGGGAGATAAATTAGCCATCCTTGGAATTACCCGCGATATTTCCAACCGCAAACAGGTTGAGGAAAAAATTGAAAAAGCACATGATTCTTTGACAAGGGTGTTGGAGGGGATCGATGCCCATGTATATGTGGCTGATCTGGAAACATTCGAAATCCTTTATATGAATAAGAGAATGATCGAGGATTTCGGGGGCGACTTTACTGGTCGGATTTGCCATGAGGTATTTAGAGATAGGGGAGTGATTTGTGACCATTGTAACAATGACCGATTATTGGATAAGCGGGGTATTCCCGGTGAGGTTCAAGTCTGG
The DNA here is from genome assembly GCA_049644685.1 of Anaerolineales bacterium. Lineage (GTDB taxonomy): Bacteria > Chloroflexota > Anaerolineae > Anaerolineales > UBA11858 > B10-G9. The sequence continues at coordinate 1,706 of JBARSJ010000120.1, read as the reverse complement.
GAAGGGCGGAATCATAAGACAAATCGCTGGTACAGAAATCACGACCGGGCAATATTTTGGACCGATCAGCGCTTGGTTAGAATGCAAATTGCATTTGATCTTACGGAAAGTAAACAAGCATCCAGGACGCTGGAATTAAGCGAGGATCGCTACCGCAGCTTGTTTGAAGCTTCCCGCAATGCCTTAATGACCCTGGCTCCTCCGAGTTGGAATTTTACCTCCGGAAATCCAGCTCTGATCGAGCTGTTTAGGTTGGAGGATGAGGAGAAATTCCTGACTTATAAACCCTGGCAGCTTTCCCCTGAATATCAGCCTGATGGTCGCAGATCGGAAAAGAAAGCCCAGGAGATGATCCAGATCGCCGTTGAAGAAGGCTCAAACTTTTTTCACTGGACCCACCAGAGATTTAATGGGGAAGAATTCCCCGCAACGGTTCAATTGACCAGGGTGGATCTTGAGGAGGAATATTTCCTGCAGGCAACAGTTCACGACATTACTGAACAAATACGGGCAGAAAAATTTTTAAAACAGCAAATGGAAGACTTGGCATTAATTAACACCCTTAATGTGGCTGCCAACCAGGGAAAAGAGTTGAAGGAAATCTTTTCCCTGCTTTCAGAGGAAATGAAGCAGGTCTTTAGAAGTATAAACACTACCATAAATTTATTAAGCGAGGATGAAAATTACCTGGTTGTTGATATCCATAACCTGGACCATGCCCTTAGAGGGCAGATAGAAAAATTAATAAAGACGAATCTGCCAGATCGGTTAGAGATACCGATAGAGCAGGGAAGTGTCTATCAGGAAATACTCAGCTCTGGAAAGCCACAGGTCTTGACTGAAAAAGAAGTGATCATTGATTTAATTTCTGCCTTTTTAGCAGTTACATTCCTGCCCGAGAGTTTAAAGAAAGGGATCCGCAAGCTCATACCTCATATCTACCAGATTGTGGGAATCCAGTCGGTAATTGTAGTGCCAATAATGACAGCTGGTAAAACCACTGGACTCGTTGATATGTCTGGTTCCCGCATTTTCTCTGAGAGGGATAAAGATCGTTTTAGTACCATAGTTGAACAATTAAGTGGAATAATTCAACGGGTGCAAGCAGAAAAAGACCGGGAAATGAATATCCGTGAATTGGAACTAATCTATAAAACCTTTGTGGAAGGCAGCAGGCTTGATGACATTGATGACATCATTCAGCTTCTGGCAGATAAGGTCCACGAAGTAAATCCCAACTCTTACGTGATGGTTTCCCTTTATGATCCAGAGGTAGACGCCATTCGCGTCCGGACGTTGGTGGGTTTGGGGAATCTAACTGACCGGTTAATTAAGAAATTGGGTATGAATCCCTCAGAAGTCCAAATAGATGTGACTGATGATAATCTTGATAGTGATCTTAATTCTCTCTATACTAGTGGGAAATTGGAAAGGGTCCCAGATGGGCTGCATGATTTGACCAGGGGGGCGATACCCAGACAAGTCTGTAAATCAGTGGAGCGATTATTAGGAGTAGACGAGATCTTTATTGCGGGTTTTGGTTTGGGCGCAAAATCAAAGGGCGGTTTAGTGATAGCCATCAAGCCAGGTTCGCAGGTAAACTATCCAGCGGCGATTGAAACCATTGTTAATCATTTCGCGGTAATTTTTGAACGCAGGCAGGCCCAAAAAGAAATCATTCAACGGAAAGCTCAATTGGAGGCACT
>JBARSJ010000119.1:0-5516 GCA_049644685.1 Anaerolineales bacterium | reverse complement strand
GCCTGGAACCTAGGTGATGGCATTGGAACTGGTGATACCGCCGCCCTTCCTCCCTATACTTATACGGCTGCTGGAAAATACCAGGCTGAGGTCATGGTAACCGACAGCTGTGAATTCGTCAGTACTGCTACCCTGCCCGTTGTGGTTGCAAATCCAGGAGATGTCTGCCATCCAACAGCCCAGAAAATCGCTGATGGGGTCAACAGCCTTTTCCCCAATCAAGCCGGTGATCTGTACTCCTGTGAGGATATCTATGATATGTTTAATGGGTCCTTGACCGGTGATCAGTTGGGTTTTGGCAGGATGTGGAAAGCCTATAATCTAGCGCAAACCATGGAAGAACTCACCTGGGAGGAAATTCGAGACTGGCACCTTGACGTTGGTGGATGGGGCGCTCTGCTGCAATTAGATCGTTTTTCTGAATTACTTGAAGATCACAGCATTGGCGATCTGATGGCTCTGGTCATGAGCGAAGAGTTTAGTCTCTCTGATGTCAGGATTGCAGTTCGCTCGGTAACCCGCTATGAAGCTGACTTTGAGGATGCTCTCAGCAGAAGCGCAGCAGGCGCCAATCCTGGTGAATTGGGCCAGCTTTATAAACTTGCCGCAGATCTTGAGGTAGATCCAACCCTCCTGGATGAATACCTGGCAGATGGCCTCACCCTCTCCGAGCTGAAACACACGGCAAATTTTGCCGACCGAATGGAAGTTGATTGGACTGAAATCGCAGAGTTCAGGGCGTCCGCGGACAGCTGGGGAGATATCAAACAAGCCTACAACCTAGCGACAGATGAAATCAGCGCAGCTGAAATCCTGATCCTCGGCGTTCAAGAATACAGGAAAGAACTTCAAGAAGCTGCTAAGGAAGAGCGAGCAGAACAGCAAGCCGCCCAACAAGAAGAAAAGAACCAGAAAACAGCTGAGAAGCTAGCCGAACAATTTTCAGCTGAGTTTGGTGTCGTGATGAACCTGCTCAACGGAGAATGTGAAGGGAACTGGGGCTGCGTTCGGAAAGCCTTGCGGGAAGAAGAAAAAACCCAGTCAGAAGGTCTTTCAGAAAAGGATATCCAGACAGCACTGCAAATCGCCTCCAAATACGGCTTTACTGAAGAGGAAGTCCTTGATTATCACAATTCCTTCTGCAGCGGGGATTGGGCCTGCACCCGGGCACACTTCCGCGACCTGGATATGAGTACCAAGGATATCGGAAAACCGGAAAAATAAAATTACCATCTAAAAGAGAAAACCAGGTGATCGTCTGATCACCTGGTTTTTTTTTGAGGATATTCATCTACCGCGAGTCTCACTAGAGTAACCAGGCAGTCATAGAATCTCAATCAAAAAACAAGGGGGAAACTGATTTAATTAGATATTACAAATTACCCGTATCCATTTCATTTTTTTTGCGTCATATTGGGTAGAGCGACCATTAGGTCTGAAATTATCTGAATTAAGGATTGATCATGAATAACAACGAAATCAACCGCAAATTGAAAAATCAGCTGAATAACCTGCAGGAAGTCCCTGCCCGGGATCTTCAGCAGAGCCATATCGGAAAAGAGAAATTTCTTTCCCAGGCAAAAAACATTCAGCCTCGCCGGACCCCTGCCCGCACCTCTAAAACACGGGTTGGAGTACCTCTCAGGAAATCCTGGGTACCCCGGCTGGCCACCATTCTCACTGTAGTCTTGTTTGCCTTAACCAGCATCGGCGGAACCGTCTACGCCGCTCAGAGCAGCATGCCCGATGATCTGCTTTACCCGGTGAAGACCTTCACAGAAGATATCCAGGTCAGGTTGGAATCAGACCCGGAACAAAGACTGGATTTGTATGCGTCTTTTGCGAACCGCCGCTTGGATGAAATCGAAGCCCAGTTCCTGGCAGGAGAAGAAGTCTCCCCCAAGGCGTTGGCTCGACTGGAGAAACTTTCAGAAAAGATGCTCCAACAAGCTGCCCAGGTGGGAGAGCAGGGTCTTGAAAATGCCCTCAGGCAGGTGCAGCAAGCGCTCGAGCTGCAAAACCAGCTGATGACGAAGCTGCAAAAACAAACTCCTGGTCCCGGTGAACAAGGTCTGGTTCAAGCCCAGGAAATGATTAATTCGCGGCTTCAATTAGTAGAAAATGGAATCCTGGAACCCCAGGGCTTCCAGGAGCAAATGCGAATAGAAGAATCTGACCAGGGTATTGAAAATGGCAGCTCAGACGCCCCTGGTAATTCTGAAGACCCCCCAGGTCAGAACGAAGAGGGAAATCCCGGCAATGGGTCCGGCGGTAAATAACCAGGAATAAATATTAAAACTATCCACCCGATAGATAAATATCAAGAAGACTATTCATTACAGTAAGGAGATAAACATGAAGGCAAAAAGAAGGTTAACTCTAAGCATCACCCTGGTAATGGCACTGCTAATGGCACTGCTGACCGCTGGCTCAGTTCTGGCCGCCGAAGGCGATGAAGTCACGATTGCAGGCACCGTGATCGGAATCGACGAGGTGGAAGGAACCCTCCTCATCGATGTAGACGGGGATGAACTCACCACCGAAGATCAATTCACTGTATACGTAGGCGCCAATTTTAAATTCGATTCCGTCGCTGTGGGAGACCTCATCGAAGTCACAGGAATCGAAGGAGAAGATGGAAGCATCACTGTAACAGAATTAAAAATCCAGGAACGAATAAAGGACCAGGTTAAATTACAAGAATGTGAAGGTGAGGAATGTGACCCCTACTTCTGTGCAGTCGACACTGAGAAAGTTCACCCTATCGCAGAAAAAGTCGCCCTCACCTATGGTGTTCCCTACGAGACCATCCTGGGCCTCCTGTGCGCAGAAAATCCCGTTAGTTTAGGTCAGATCATGCTGGCTTTGCAGACAGCGGCTCTCACCGGAGAAGACTTCACAATCTACCTGACTGGTGACATGGATGAATTCCATTGGGGCCAGATCTGGAAGGAATTCGACATCACAGGCAAGCCTGATAAAGGCATACCTCCCGGAGAAATCAAGAGCGGCGAAAATGCTGAAGGGAATGAAGACCAGGGACAGAAGAATAAAGGTGGGGAAGAAGATTCAGGAGGATTCCTCGGTCTGCTTTCCAAATGGCTAAAAGGGAAAAAGTAAAATAGTGCCCCTGCTAAATGGTTCAAACCGAGAGATAAATTCGGAAAACCGTTCGTAAAATAACTAAAAGACACCCGGAAATATTTTCTGGGTGTCTTTTTTAGGTCAGGATAAATCTTATGAAAAAATATCTAATGATCGCAGTGATTCTATCTGTAATGCTCGGAGCTGCTGGATGCCAGGGGGATTCGTTAAAATCCGCCGCTTATCAATCCCGGCCCGAAGTTGCAGCGGACGCCGAGGTGGTGGTGGACGCCGAGGCGGACGCCGTGGTGAATCCGGAAACGGACTGCTCCACCCTCAATCCACACCCGCTTGCCCAGGGCATGGTTGAAACATTTGATGTCAGCTATGATGAAGTAATGACCTGGTATTGTGATGGGTTTGCGTTTTCGGATATCCTGTTAGCCCTGGAGACTTCAGATCTAGCTGATATTCCAGTGCTGGATTTGCTTCCCTTAACTGAGAACCAGAGCTGGGAAGAAATCTGGGATGATCTGGGTGTCAGTCACGAATAAAATGAAAAAAGCCCCTCCGGGGGCTTTTTTTTATTACTTATGATCAACTTTCAGTATTCAATTTCTACTCACTGATATGCTGGTATGTTTAAAGTATAAAGGTTTAAGGTTGAAGGTTTAAACATTCCAACCTTTAAACCTTCAACACCACCTGCTGTCCCGAATAAGGTTGTGGTAGTTTAACCAGAATACTATAATATAAACGAGACTGGAGATCACTTATCCCCTCAGGGATTTTAACCATCTCCAGGAGGTTAGCATGAAAAAACAATGGAGGGTTCAGCTTCAGAGCAAGGATCCGGAACAGCGCGCGCAGGCTATTAAGGCCCTGGCTCTCTCCGCTGAAGGTGAGAATATAAATGTTCTGAAAGAGATCCACCAGAACGACCCCGACCCTCGTATACAGGAATACGCCAGAAAAGCGGCTCTCCATCTCTATACGACACTCAATTCTGCAGAAATCGAAAAGACACCACCATCTACACCAAAATCAGACGATCCGATTCCTAAAGAAAGGGAGTCTGAGCCCAAGTCTTCGTCAACTGAATCGGGAATGAAAAAGATCTCCCAGTCTGATATCCAGGCAGCGGAACGTAAAGTCCAGCGCGCGTTTTCCCTGCACACGGGGGGACAGGAAAAAAAAGCTCTCCAATTATTTATTCAGGCTCTAAAACTCAATCCTGATCTGGATAAAGACCCGTTCGCAGGAAACGTGGCTGCGGAATTGACCGGCTTACCCCAGGAAGAAGCGTTTCAATCACTAATCGACCGAACTGATCGGAAGGAGTTGCTGAATTCCGCGCAGGGACGCACAAAGAAACCAGCCCGGAAAATACGTCCCGTATCATTGATCCTGCTGTTGATCGCTCTGGCAGCTTTGGCTGTGGTTTCCTCCCGGTTCATGAGCAGCGGAATGTTAGATCGCTACCGCGTGCTGCTGGCCCAAAAGCTAGGAGGATTTAACCAACACCAAGCTGGCGGTAAAAGTTACCATCTAATGAAACCCCTTGGAAACCCACCCCCTGAAGGTTGGGCTGTGGTGGTCGGTCTGCACGGCTATGGAGGACAGGGTTCAGATATGCTGCCGATTGCCAGTATCTTCACCAAGGAGGGAATCGTCTATATTGCTCCTACCTTTGGGGGATATGAACCTTATCCGGGGATTGGTCCAATTGAGCCCATGCGCCAAATCCTGGAGGATGTCAGCAGCCAAATTCCCCTCGATAAAGGGAGAGTGGTGCTGCTTGGCTTCTCCCAGGGAGGAACTTTCGCTTACCGGTTTTCGATTTATCATCCCGAATGGGTTTCCGGAGTAGTCACAGCCGGCGCACCGAACCTGGATTCCGGAACCCCAACTCAAGGAAACATGCCCTATGTCTTTACCTGGGGTGAACTGGATGGGCTCCAGAATATGGTCCTCCCTGCTTCAGTGTACCCGTTAATTAACCAGGGTTACAATGTCCGCTACAAGGTCATCCCTGGAGCTGGACATGAGGTCACCACCTACGCGATTGATATGGTCCTGACCCTGGTTGGTCCCTGAACCCCTGCTCCACCTGAAGATTGACTGGGAGACTAAGCCCTTCGATACGCTCAGGGCTACTCAGGACAGGGCACCTGACCGCCTGAAGATTGACTGGGAGACTTGGCCCTTCGATTTCCCCCTCGGCTACTCTCGGGGTTCACTCAGGATAGGTGAGGGGGAGATTTAGTGACGAGGAGACTCGGTGAGGATGTGACTAGGAGATATGTTTAGACTAAACACTGGACCCCCGCGCCCTTTGCCCAAAGGGTAGATGTAACATCCCTTTGGCGAACAGGGGAAAAAGGAGTGAAGAGATGAGACCTGACGAACTGTTCTACAGGGTAGCTACGGGT
>JBARSJ010000118.1:0-4922 GCA_049644685.1 Anaerolineales bacterium | reverse complement strand
TTGCACAGCGAGGGATTGAATGAAGAGAATGGGGAGCATAGTCAGAAATAATTGCCATCCAAATGAAATATGAAATAAACTCCAGCAGAAGCCGTGGAAAATCCAGGTATACCTGCCAAATACAATTTCTTGTCTGGGGAAAATCACCCCGCGCCAGAGAATTTCTTCGCCCATGATATTGAGAATCCAGTAGGGGAACCAAACCAGTAAGATCCAGTAGCGGCCTGAAGAAAGAGGCTCGAACTGCATGAAAGGTGGTTGATTATCAACCGGACCGGAGATCATCTCCAGCAGTTTCATGACCAGCATGCTGAGGATGCCGATGCCCGCGACCGCACCAAAACCCCAGAGCCAGTCATGAGGGCGAATAGTTTTGAATCTCAGCCTCCGGCTCATGTGCCCGGGTTTATTGAGTGCATCCTCCGATCTCAACATCAGATAAGCAACGAGCAAAAGCGGCAGGAACATGCCTAATCCGGCAACCAGAAACCAGAATATCACCGGTTCAATACCTGTCGTTTTACTCAACCAGGGAATAAGGAAGTTTGTCTCAAGAAACAAAATTAATGCGGCAGTTCCAAAAATGAATAAGGATTTGCGAGCTCCTAAACCCTTAAGTTGCATGGTATTATTCTAATTTTAGCTCAAATTGAGAGGATTTGTCCCAGCTAAAAAAAGGAATTTCCTGAATAAAGGGGAGCAAAAACAAGTAATTTTGATAGGGAGGCAAGCAATGGAAGAAGTGCTGCTTTTTATTATTTTAATACCTTTGGGACTTTTGATACTAGGACTGCTGGCGGGGAGCCTGATTTGGGTCTATAGGGATGCGGAAAAGCGCGGCAAATCCGGCTGTCTGGTCGCATTGCTGGTATTCTTACTGGAATGGCCCATAAGCCTGCTGGTTTGGTTGGTGTTTCGCCCGGATCTAAAACAACACAACAAAAATTAAAAAGTTTCGGCGATGCCCAGATGCAAGAATCCCATAATGAAAAAAGGGGAATGATCCTCTTCTGACGATGGTGGCCTTTTTATCTCTATTGCTGAGAGGGAGGCCTTGTGTTTATCAAAACCAAGTCGATCGATCAAATATAATATTGTGATACAATACTTCAAATTGGATAAGGAGGGATGGTATTGAAGAAATCCATAATTCTCATGCTGGCAGTTGTTTTAGTATTTGAACTATCTTTGGGATTGAAAGGAGTTGATATGACAGAGAATGATAAGCGCATCCATTATATTGAACTTCCCACTGTTGATCTTAATGAGGCCAAACAGTTTTATGGAGAAGTATTTGGCTGGAAGTTCGTGGACTATGGCCCAGACTATACCAGCTTTAATGATGGAAGGCTGGATGGGGGGTTTAGAAAAGAATCCACTGTTCAAAAAGGCGGACCCCTGATAATAATGTATTCCATAAACTTGGAACTCATCAAAGAGAGCGTAAAATCAGCAGGGGGAACGATTGTAGCAGATATATTTGATTTTCCAGGAGGAAGACGTTTTCATTTCACAGATCCCAGCGGCAACGAATTAGCCGTATGGTCGGATAAATAGATAACCATTATTTGGGAGCGATCCAGCCGACCTCGTTATTTCCCAGCGCTGTCCTGAGTGCCGGCTAGCCCTGTTCTTGTAAGATCGCGGCATAATTCTGAAAGATCACGTACAGGCTGAATACTGTAATTTTTCCCTTCATGGATTATCTCCTTTGTCCTCAATGAAGTTCATACTGGAGAGAGCCCGGGACGAGTCAATTGGACTTTGGTCGTATACGAGAAAAGGCGTAATTGGAGAGAACTGCGGAATGCGATGTAACATTTCGCCCCTCAATGCATATTATAATCAGAGAGACTATCAAGGAAATACATGATCAACTTCAAAGATCTTTATGAATCCTACGCGAAAGACGTCTATCACTTCGTTCTGTGGCTCGCAGGTGACAGCTTAGAGGCGGAAGATATCACTTCTGAGACATTTATACGCGCGTGGGTACACCACAGTAAATTTCGCACAGAAACTCTCAAGGCCTATCTCTTCACAATTTCAAGAAATATATATTTGCAGCATCAGAGGAAGAGAAAACGCCAGGTGGTCCTTGAGGATGTACATCCAGATCCTGCTGCAGGTCCGGACATACTGACTGAATCTCAGCTCACATTGGAGAGAGTTCAGAGAGTCCTCCAGACTTTGCCAGAGATTGACCGTGCTGCTTTTGTTCTGCGCATTCAGCACGAACTTCCCTACGTTGAAATTGCCCGTATCTTAGACATATCCCTTTCGGCTACCAAAGTAAAAGTCTACCGTGTGCGTAAAAAATTGATCGCCAATTGTATCGACAAGGAGGCTAATCAATCATGAAAATTACACGAAATGTGGTTCTCGATCTGATGCCATTATATTTGGCTGATGAAGTGAGCGCCGATACCAAAGCCCTGGTTGAGGAATACTTGGAAACCGACCCAGAACTCGCAAATGCAGCAAAAAAGCTGGCGCCAATGGAAAAGCCGGCAGATATTCCTGCCCCGCTTTCTAAGGATGCTGAAATGAGAGCCTATAAAAAGGCCAAGTGGATGCAGCTTCTGATCATACTCATTTTTGCTGGTGTGCTGTCCATTTTCCTTGTAATCACCCTGGTCATTTTCTTTTTTAGCTCTTCCTGATATTTCAGGAAGAAACCAGGCTTTTATTCGTATCTCAAGCTTTCAATAGGATTGGTTGAGGCGGCTTTCAAAACCATGGAACTGATCGTCATAAGGGACGTGACCAGACTGAGGAATCCTGCCAGCAGGAAAATGGCGATATCGATTTCTGTCCGGTAGGCATAGGACTCGATCCACTTCCGCATAAAATAGTAACCCAAAGGCCATGCGATAAGATTGCTGATACTCACCAGCACCAGATATTCCCGGGATAAAAGACTGCAGATCTTACGCTTGGAAGCCCCTAAAACTCTGCGAATCCCCACCTCTTTGACTCTCCGGCTGATGGCCAGGTTGGTGACCCCGATCAACCCCATGCAGCTGATCAATATCGCAAAAAAAGCTGAGAAAAATACAATGCCGCTCCATCTTTTTTCTGTGGAATATTTTGCCTGGAAGATCGTGTCCTCAAAAGTGTAATCAAAGGGTTTGTTGGGCTGGGCCCGGCTCCAAATTTTTTCAAGGCTGGTGATTGCTTTGTTCACATCTGAGGTGTCGATCCGAACCAGAAGGTTCCGTGGTCCGCTTCTTTTATCCAACAATACCAGGGTAGGTTTTATTTCTTCTTTCAAATTCCAGAAATGGAAATCCTTCACAACACCCACGATCTGTGTTGCCGGGGTATCAAAAGTAATCTTTTTCCCGATTGGGTCCTCGATCTCATAGGCTTTGATAAAAGCTTCGTTCACAACCACAGGATCGATGGCAGGAGAATGCTGCCGCGGAAAATCCCCTCCCGCTATGAAAGGAATACCCATGGTGGCGAAGAAATTATAGTGCACGCTTGTGAAATTGAAGTCCAGCCTTTTATCGTTATATGTCAGTTTTCCATTTCCGATCTCTGCGCTCAAAGGAAAAACACAGCCGGAAACCTCCATTATATGGGGGAGGCTTTGAGCTTCAGCTTCGAAAATATCAAAAATTTGAGTATTGATAGTGAAACTGCGTCTTTCAAGGGTATTGATAACGACGACCTCCTCCCGGTCATACCCTAAGTCCTTTGAAGAGATATATTTCACCTGCTTCACTAACACCAGAGTTGATATAATCAGGAACGTGGATACAGAAAACTGCAGTACAATCAGCATTTTTAAGAGAATATTTTTTCCACCGAGTCTGAGCTTTCCCCGGAATATCTGGATAGGCAGGATTCGGGGAAGAACAGTGCCGGGATAAAGACCGGCCAGAATGCTCAAGATGATTACAAACCCTCCAAATATCGCCAGATTAGGTACAGTAAACACATCTGATTCCTGGATGTTTTTCATGGCCAGGCGATTAAACAGAGGCAGCAGCAACGATCCGGCTGCCAATCCCAGGAGCATGGCAATACATACGATCAAGAAGGACTCGCTCCAGAACTGGCGCACCAAATTCTTTCTCTGCGCCCCCAGTATCTTGCGCATGCCGATCTCGACCATACGGGTGGAGGCCCGGCCGATGGACAGATTGGTAAAATTTATACAGGCAATGAAGAGGATCAAGAGCCCTATTCCTCCGAGTATGGTGGAAATGGTAATGCGGCTCTCGACACTACCCTCTATGCCTTGAGAGTGCATATGAATATCTTTAAGATTCTGCAGCCACAGAGCGATTGTGGGACCCTCTTCGTTCCAGGAACCCCTGCCTATTCGGTCTTCTATAAGAGGACCAAAATTCTGCTTAAAAAACGCCGGTAGACCGGCCTCGATTGCCTCGGGCGAGATCCCCTCCTTCAACTTGATGAAGGTATACACCAAGGTCCAATTCCGATTGGTTATTTCCTCTGGCCCATAGATCTTGGTCAGCTCCTTCATGCTCATGAGCATATTGAACTGAAGGAAAGAATTCGAAGGGACATCCTCTGCCACCCCAGCCACCAGATAATCGTTTCGCACCTCTCCTATGGATATGGTCAGCGTTTTGCCCGTAGGATCTTGACTGCCGAAATATTTTTTGGCCATGCTGGTTGTGAGGACAACGGTACCTTCTGAGTCAAAAACAGTATCTGCCTTCCCCTGGATCAACCTGTAGGAAAACATCTTGAAAAAATCTTTATCGGCAAAGTCACAATGCTCCTGGAACAGTTTATCCCCATGCTGGACGATGACATCAGAATGAGATAAGCGGACGGAATACTCGATACCGGGAAAATATTCTTTTAAGGCAGGACCGGTATGAACCAGGACGTAGCGCCGCATATTGTCAAAGTGAAAATCACTCTGTATGACGGAAAAGATC
>JBARSJ010000117.1:0-2407 GCA_049644685.1 Anaerolineales bacterium | reverse complement strand
CCCCTCTCGGGCGGCTTTAGGTTGAGCTCATTTGTTTTTTCCCGATCAATCCCGCCGAGACTCACCACATTACCCTCACCGCCAATCAGGGTAGAATCTCTTATCATCTCCCAGTCTTCCAGGCGTTCTTTGCCGATAAATCGTAAGCCCGGCAGGCGAACAGCCACGGAATACAGGTTACCGAGCAGAGAATTTTCGGTCTTCCCTGGCATATAATTTGCCCGCAGATATACTCGCGTATTGACGGGAACTCTCAGACGAGAAGCAGGGGGAGATTTCTCTATTTCTCTCTGGGCTCTAAGCGGCAGGGTATCCTTTATCACCATACCCATGCCATAAAGGTGATGGGAACGACCGGCAGAATCACTCCCCACTCGGCTTTTTAAGCGTGAACCCTTGTAATATGATTGAAATGATTCAATATCGCTCAGTATTTTTCTGAGCTTATCTTTCCTGTCGTCCCTGTCTTCACAATCCGAGGTTTCCAATCTCTTTATGGCATCCCGTATGCTCCGCTTTAAAACGATTACATTGCCAGCATTTATTGCCCTTTGAAACTCATTTATCTGCTGATAATGGCGATCCTTACCCAGTGAATAATCTTTCAGGTTAAAATTCTCCAGATGGGTTATCTTCCCTCTGCAGTCGTAAAGAAGTTCAAGAACATCCACAACCTTCAGGCCGCTGAGACCGAGCGTGATACTATATCCCGAATGAAGATGATCCAGCTTCTCGATAATCTCTTGAGGTGAAAGCATGAGTAGATCGGGGACATCCGGATCATCCCTTGGAACATTAGGATCAGGAATACCGGGGTTGATCGAAGGCCGCAGGTACCTCTCAACGATAGCTTCTGAATCAAGATTATTCATCTCTTCGACAAGATTTGATATCTTGATTCGATCATCCTGATCGGCCTCATTGTAAAGGTCTCTCAGCTCCTGAATGCGGGATTGCATTGTAGTCAGCATCTTTGCATGTATAAATTCAGCCAGATGCAGTATGGATACCTGCCCGCTACCTACAAATGCAAGGAACTCGGCCTCACCGAGCGGCAGGACATCAAGACCGTAGTGTTCCTTGATGGCACATCGATGTCTATCATTGAATTCCTTAAAGACTAAAAAGACATACCGCTGTTTGTATTTTGAAACCCTTTTCCCTTCGGCTGTAAACTCAGCGACGGCCGGCTCTTCAAGGAAGTGGAGGTAGTCCTGTGTATCCAGCAAACCCCTGGGAGCCCAGATCAACTGAACATACTGCTTACGGAATCTCGCGGAAAACTCCACACCGATTCTAACCCTGATTCCCATGATTTCTGCTGCTTCGAGGAGTTCCGCAGCCGCATCTCTTCTTACGTAATTATAATAAATGACTTTAAGCCTTCTGATTCCTTTGATCCAGGCATCCATGATAAGGTGGGAGGGCGCTTTCCTCCCCTTGGTATTCACATCGTGCACATGATCGTCTGTTGCTATTTGGTTCCACTGTTCAGGCATTTCGAGAAGGTGATATCTTCTCAACTGATCGCGGATTATTCTCGGTTTGCCTGACGCTGCCATACGAAAATCATGGGCCAATTCGAGCCTGCTGTGATAATCACCACGAGAGCGTACCAGCCTCTTCATGATCTGCATGAGCACTCGCGCAGTATTTATTCTCAGATGGCCACCGGCGCTATAAAGAACTTCGTCTATTAATGAACGCAGGGCACTCAGCCTATCCTTTGCCTCACCAACCTCCAGTGAATTCAATAGATCAACCACGGCATAGGCTATGCGCAACTCTCTCGATGCCGCCATTTCTTTGATGCCATGAGGATGAAGATAAGGATTCAGAAGATTTTTGATATACTTTCTCGATTCGTCTCTGTTGAGAACTTCATTCACGATTATGAGAAGTTCGTAGTCCTCTTTATCGAAAAGAATTTTTGGTATCGAGTCTTCCATATCTTAACTTTCTATAAATTGTTCGCAGCCCCAACAGCCATGACAGTTTTAAAAATTGATCCTCGACGAACAGATGATAAGAAAAGACCAATTTTCTGTCAAGTACATACTCGCAAACAGAATTTTGGCTTTTGAAGCCCAATCGTTGAGTTTCGGTTTCTCAAAAAAGGAGCCCTCAGTCCAACCTGAAAAATGCCAGAGCTAAAATTTCCGGTTTATGAGGGTTTTTTGTAAATTCTCAATAAGCCCGGGCTGAATCTAAAAAAATCCCCCTCGATCCCCCTTTGCAAAAAGGGGAAGCAGTCAAGCTGCCCGGACTTATTGAAAACTTATGGTTTTTCCTGACAAATTGGTTGAAGCGTAGAGTGCGTTTGTTGTAGTATCCAGGCAGGAGGGTATGAATTATGAAATCAACAGGCCATAACTTGATCATGTCGGCATTATATAATGGGAGAAAA
>JBARSJ010000116.1:0-80098 GCA_049644685.1 Anaerolineales bacterium | reverse complement strand
ATCTCTGCCAATTTGACAATCATCTGATTTCGATTCTTTTTGATACCCCCCTGGAATTAACTCAGAAACGATCGTTTGGAAAAAACCCCTTCTCCCCCTGCATTTTTAAACCAAAGCTTCAATAAATTATAACAATATACTCTTCGTCAAGCCTGTCCTGAGTGAATCCCGAGCTTAGCCGAGGGAAAATCAAAGAGCTCAGGATAAAATCAGGACGCCTGGGGAGGAAGGAAAAACAGGCGTCCTGAGTAACCCGAACGAAGTGAGGGTATATCGAAGGGCACCTGTTAAGCTATACTCAGAAAAAAGAGGGGATATGAAAAAAGCATGGGTATACATCCTGTAATGCGCAGATGGATCATTTTATACCGGCAATGCAGAACACTTAGAAAGTAGATTATTTCAACATCAAATCAGCGAAGGAAGTACTTGGACAAAAGGTAGGCTTCCATTGAAATTGGTATTCTGTCAGTGTCTGCCTTCGAAGGAAGGTGCTTACCTGGCTGAACAGCAAATCAAGGGATGGTCCAGGGCAAAGAAAAAAGCCTTAATTGATGATGATTGGGATCTGATTAGATATCTAGCAAAGAAACCTGATTTCAGAAAATAGTTTTTGTGTAAACTGGCTCCCTTCGATATGCTCTTCGTAAAATACACTCAGAGCTACCCCTTCGGCAAGCTCAGGATAGAATCAGGATGCCTAGGGAGTTTGAAACAAGACACTGAAACCTCGCCCGGGAGAGCTGGCCATTCGACACGACATTCGTTCGCAGGACTGCCCCCAATCAAGTTCTGTGTACATTCCATCGAATATTCAAATTGATATTTGAATCCCCTGACACTGAAGGATTTGGGTTAAATACTTTGGGGCTGTGCCATAAGTAAATGGCACAGCCCCTTTTCCCTATAATCTAGAATTAATTAATGATCATGACCATGTCCGTGTTCTATGCTTTCTGCACAGGGAGCGGTTCCGCTTAAGTTACCAGCTAAATATTCAGTTACTGCTTCCTTCACAGTTCCCCTAGCCCCGGTTGCGATATCGATTCCAAATTGGGTAAAGAATTGAATCGCCCTTCCTCCCATCCCGCCGCTGAGCATTACATTCGCACCCTGCTCATGGATAAAACCCGGGACCTGCCCAACTTCGTGGCCGGCAAAAAATGGATTTTCAAGAACGTTGATCCCATTTATTTCTTTTCCTTCAATGTCTACTAAAGCAAAGTAAGGACAACGGCCAAAATGCTGTGCCACGGTGCTGTCTAATCCATTGTTACTCTCTGCTGAAATTGCTATACGCATGAAATTATGTCTCCTTGATAAAGTTTATTTTCAAAAAACCGGAAAAGTAGTTTTTCTTCTGACTATCCCGGCCCTGGCTATCTTCACCGGTTGATTAACATAGTTAATTGTTCTGCCCCAACATAATTTTCAACTTTAATTTCTTGAGCATGTACTCCCGGTACTTGCGAGACAGCTATTTTAATTTGTTGTGCTAATGATACCGCAATTGGGCAAAGCGGGGAGGACGGTCGGAAAGTATATTTTACATGACCTTCTTCATTAACGGTTAGATTCTCGATTAACCGCATACGAACCACATCAGCCCGGGTCTCCGGATCAATGACCAGCCGTAATCGGGC
The DNA here is from genome assembly GCA_049644685.1 of Anaerolineales bacterium. Lineage (GTDB taxonomy): Bacteria > Chloroflexota > Anaerolineae > Anaerolineales > UBA11858 > B10-G9. The sequence continues at coordinate 78,455 of JBARSJ010000116.1, read as the reverse complement.
AACAATTAATTTTTCTAGTCTCTCAGTTTTATTTTCAGTCATGCTTCAAGATCCTGTAAAACATCCATTACCTCTTTCCACAGATCGCGAATGGCCAAACTGGAAGGAGCGTCTGCCTGATATGCGGTCACAGGTTCTCCCTGGACCATTGATTCCGTCACAGCTAAATCAAACGGTATCTTTCCAACTACGCGGATCCCTTCGTTCTGGCAAAATTCCTCGATCTCTTCCGTCCCCTCAGGATATATATCCGCTTTGTTGATACAAACCAGCGACTCAAGGTCAAAATGGGCTGTGGTTTGAAGAACCCGGTGCATATCATGTACACCAGAAGCAGTCGGTTCAGCCACTATCAGCGCCAGATCAGCCCCTGAAGCCGCTGAGATAACCGGGCATCCGATACCGGGAGGTCCATCTACAAGAACCAGGTCATATGCTTCATCAAGTGCTAGAAGCCGTGCCTGCTGTTTAACCAGGGTAACAAGTTTTCCTGAGTTTTCCTGGGCAGGTATTAAATTTGCATGAAATAGCGGCCCATAGAGACTCTCCGACTGATACCACTCCCCCGCAATTTGCTCTTTCATCTTGATCGTTTCAGTGGGGCATTGATAAACACAAGCCGCACAGCCATCACAAGCGATGGGATCCACTGTATAAAGGTCTTCCTTGACGATCACTGCCTCAAACCTGCACACATCTGCGCAAATGCCGCAGGCAGTGCACTCATCAGGATCAATTTCCGCAATTGATCCTCCCCAAAATTCCTCCTTACTGATAACAGAAGGTGAGAGAACCAATTCTAGATTCGAGGCATCTACATCTGCATCTGCGAAAACGGTTTTAAATGGTGTGTTTTTCAAAGACAGCAAGTGTGCAAATGCTGCAGCCACACTTGTCTTTCCAGTTCCACCTTTTCCACTCAGAATAACTAATTGCTTCATGACCTGTCCCCGATCGATAAAGCTTCTACAATCTGGAGATGCAGTTGTTGAAAACGACTTTCGTACTCAGGTTTTATCTCCAGGAGTGATTTTCCTTGAGCAATGCCATGACCGATTTCACGCTCCAGCGGGATTTGCATCAAGATCTCTAAACCCATTTCCTCACAGTATTGCTCCACTCCTCTGTCTCCTATGCCAGCACGATTGATAATGACACCAGCAGGGATCTCAAGCTCCTGGGTGACTTTGTAAGCTTGCCGTAAATCATGTAATCCAAAAGGGGTTGGTTCAGTAACCAGGAGAATGTAATCTGCCCCCCGGAGAGCCTTAACCACCGGGCAGGATGCTCCGGGTGGAGAATCTATCAAGACAACATCCGCATCCATAAGGTCCTGCCACTTCTTAAGTTTCGAGATCACGGGAACAGCCATTGGTTCCCCAATATTTAATATTCCATGACCAAATCGGATCCCTTCTTCTGAGATACCACCCTCCAAGATTCCTAAACGATTAGGAACCTCAGTGATGGCACCCTCCGGACAGATCAATGTACAGCTTCCACAACCATGGCACATCTCAGGGAAAACAAGGGTCTGTCCACCGATAACCACGATAGCATGAAATTGACAGACTTCTGCACACTTACCGCAGCCTGTGCAAGCTTCGGAGTCTACGCTGGGTATTAACAAATTTACATCTTCGAATTGGTCGAGTTCAGGCTGGATGAAGATATGAGAGTTAGGCGCTTCAACATCACAATCCAGAAGTGAAACCGACTTCTTCGCCTTCGAAAGCGCCTGGGCAAAAGCGGTTGCTATTGTAGTTTTACCCGTTCCTCCTTTCCCGCTGGCGATAGCAATTTTCATAGCTTGTCTCTCTTATTAATGCAATTCCCCGCCAGTTGCGGCAGTGACCTCTTCCAGAGTTCCAGCTATGCATCGGTCAAGCAGCTCCTCCGGGGTTCCAGCATCGGCGATGTAGGCACGAATGCCCGCTGCTTCTAGAGTTGTAAAAGCATTCGGCCCATACCGGCCTGTAATAGTTCCTTCGACACCTGCCCCTGAGAGAAATTGAACTGCCTGCGGTCCAGCGCCTCCCCGGGCATCAGCGGCGGGATTGGGCTTCGATTCCCATTCACCTGTATCCGTGTCCATAATTATGAAGAACTTACACCTCCCAAATCGGGGGCTAAACTCAGTATTGAACTTTCCATCTGGTGAAGACACAGCAATTATCATCAATTATCCTTGTGGTAAATTTAGTCATCAACTATCAAGTAGATCTGATTCAAGAATCAACCCTCGAATTTCAACAAAGATCTAAATGGCTGATTTATCAGAATAAAAACTATTCCCGCACCAGATCAGTATTACATTCAGGGCATTTTTTTTCAAAACAGGGTTTTCCTGCCTGGTGCCCCTCTTTATACCCGCAAGAGGGACATACACAAAAACCTCCTGCGCTCATTCCTCCGGATCGGCGTCCTCCCCCTTGCCCCCGTCCCTGCCCCCGTCCCTGCCCTCGTCCCTGTCCTCGTCCCTGCCCAAAATTCCCGCTTTGATTATCCTCTGCCATGACTGAATACCCTCCTTTTACACTTGATTTGTTTTGTATCTTTCAATAAGCCGATTCATCCGTCCTTGAATGCTGTCCAGTACATCTATCCATTCGGTCAATTGTGTTCTGCCATAGTCAAGAATCCGGTATACTCTTCGTTTGGGTCCTTTGCTGTCATCGTCCCAACTAGAATCAATCAAACCCAATTCTTCCATTTCACGCAGGTCCCGGTAAACAACACTCGAATCCAGTCGTTGGGGTTCAAATCCGAAAGCGTTTAACTGGTCATATAACTCATACCCATGAGATTCCTTCTCAGCAAGCAATAACAGCAAGCTGGGACGTAGAATTAACCTCATCCCCCTCCTCTGCCGTTGATGACAGGGGTGGGATTTTCCTCTCCGGTAACCAGGCATATTTTCCTCCCCTACACTCTGAATACAAGCTGTATGGTTATAGCTTACCTAACTAACTGTAATTTGTCAATAGTGATATTGTCTATAGATAAGATACCCCCTACAAACGAAAGGTTATTGATCCTGAGTAGGAAGATGGGGCATATCCGGACCATCTATTCCCAGATACTCCGAGAGGGCAGCTAACATCGCAGTTCTATCGTCCCAGGGATATTCGGTTTCTCCAAAACACATCGACTGTTCATGACCTTTTCCACAGACCATGACTACATCTTCTGGCTTGGCAAGCTGCAAAGCAAACCGGATGGCCTCTCCCCTGTCCGGAACACGCCAGAAACCCTGCTCTTCAATTCCCCCCTTCAAGATCATACCCTCTGCCATTTCCTGTAAGATTCCATCCAGGGATTCCGTTCTGGGGTCCTCGGCAGTTAAAATCGTTAAATCTGCCAGCTCAGCTGATACCTCCGCCATCAATCGTCTTTTTCCTTTATCCCGCAACCCAGCAGATCCGAAGACTACGATCACTCGCTTTGGGGTTAATTCCCGGGCGGCAGTTAATACCCGTTCCAGGGCGTTTGGAGTATGGGCAAAATCAACAATAGCGGAAAATTTTTGTCCCAGATTAAAATACTCCATCCTCCCGGGTATCCCTGGCAGATTTTTTATTCCCTCAACAGCATTCTGCCAATCAATGCCGAGTCCTTCAATGCACAATGCCAAAGCGGCCAGGCAGTTCGAAACATTATAGTCACCAATTAACGAAGTCTGGAAATTAATCTTCTGGCTGGCTCTTTCTATTGTAAATCCCAAACCAGCCAGATCAAGTTGAATATTTTTCGCCTGATAATCCGCAGCGCTGATAATTCCATAGTCAACCATTTTAACCCCGGCATTATCTACAAACTTCTTCAGTGAAGGGTAAGAGCCATCATCTTTATTCAGAACAGCCAACTTTGTATATGGGGCGGATTTCTTTTTAGAAACTGATATTAAACGAAACAGCTCTGCTTTGGCATCCAGATATCCCTGGTAATCACCATGGAAATCAAGGTGTTCATGAGTGATGTTGGTTACCACACCCATGTCGAACTCACAGGCAGCAACTCTTTTTTGCGCCAGACCATGAGAGGTAGCTTCAAGTACCACGTGGGTGATGCCTGCCTTCACCATCCTTGCCAGGTAGCGCTGGACATCAAGCGCTTCTGGGGTAGTGACGTGAAATCCCGTGTCCAGCGTTTGGTCTCCAATCTCGGCATTTACTGTGGAAATCAACCCGGTCTGAAATCCCGCCGACAATAAAATTTGACGAATCAAGTTCACCGTGGTGGTTTTTCCATCAGTGCCGGTGACACCAATTACAATCAGCTTCCGGGCAGGATACCCATACCAGGCAGCTGTCAGGTGTGCCAGGCTTTCTCTGGAATTTTCTATTTGCAGATATGGAACCGGGAGATTACGGTAACGCTGGGAAGGGTCAGAGCCAGCCACAGCAGCGGCACCATTTTCAACTGCAGACTCAATAAAAGCATGCCCGTCAACTCTCGTACCCGGGATTGCCAGATAGAGATTGCCTTTTTCCATCTCTCTAGAATCAATGCTTATTCCCGTCAGTAAGATACTTTCATCAGGGATCTTATTGATGACCTGTATCTCCTGAAAGATTTCAGTTAACTCACGGTTTTTATCCGGGTCCACTAAAATGTCTCCTTATCCTTTCCTCATCCCTGTATGCACAAAAACGCCCGGAGCAAAATGCTGGGCGTTTTTATTTTACACCAGATTAATCGCTACCCGTTTACGAGAATCGGGAACGCAGTCCTGCAAGCTGGGACGAGACGGAGTGGTCAAAAACTTTATCACCTATTCGGATGGACAGTCCGCCCAATAAATCAGGATTAACTTCAAAAATAACTTCAGTATCTTTAGCAGTTCGTTTGAGAATGTCCTTCTTTATGATATCTCTTTCTTTGTCTTCCAATGGCAGGGCGCTGGTGACAACTGCAGACTCACCCTGAACATCCTCTCCTTCGAGCACAACAACTTTCCCATCTTTAACACTGGAAAAGAACTCATCAATTAATGCCCGCTGTCGGGATTCATCCAATGAAGCACCCAGCAGCTTTTGAGTCGCTGCAATTGCCAGGACCGCAACCTTGTCGCGGACACCCTTTAACAAAACCAGTTCCTCTTCTTTAGCATTGACCTTGGCTTGTTGAATGATCTTTTTTGCTTCCTCGGAGGCGTCACTTTTAATAGCCTCAACCCGTTCGTACGCCTGAGCGACAATCTTGTCCCCTTCTTTTTTGGCTTCGGCAAGAACTTTTTCCCGCTCTTGACCAATTTGATCAAGTTTCTCCGCTGCTGCTTCAGTATCTTCAACTTGCTTTTGAAGCATAGCCTGGCGTTCATCCAGGCGTTTTTTGGCAGGTTTCCACATCAGTACGGTTAAAAGACCGAACAAGACCAGGAAATTTACAATTTGGGATATCAAAAACGGGCCATTGATTCCCATGGCACCTAATGCATCACCCACGGTAACCTCCTTAGTGTATTACCAGGGGTGTAACAGGAACGAATTTAATCGCCAATGCTACAACCAGGGCATAAATTGCAATTGCTTCAGCAAATGCAATGGCCAGGATCATATTTGTTAGTACATCACCTGAGGCTTCGGGGTTTCTACCCACAGCTTCCATGGCTTTGGCAGCCAACAATCCGATCCCGATACCAGGACCCAGGGCTCCCAATCCAATTGCCAGGGCGGCAGCTATTTGAGTTGCGGCTTCATACGACATGCAAATTTCTCCTTTAAGAAAACTTGTTAATTGATTAATGGTGCTGGGTTGCCATCTGATAAAAGACCAGTGACAATATTGAAAAGATCAGTGCCTGAATTGCACCAACAAATAATTCTAAAGCCATAAATACATCAACAACCAGGAAGGCGGTCAGGAAACTGATTACCATCAGCAGCACTTCCCCGGCGAATACATTGCCAAACAAACGGAAGCCAAATGAGAGAACTTTAATAAATTCGCCCATGAGCTCAAGGATTCCAGCAAAACCGTTAGAAAATGACAGAACTGGTTTTAGCGCCCCACTATCGGGATCTGCGCTAAAATTGAAAAATTTCTTCAGGTATTTTCTACCTTGAAATTTAAATCCATAGTATTGGGCAGTTACCTGGGTGATGATAGCCAGACCAATAGTAGTGCTGAGATCTGCTGTTGGGGAGCGAAAGAGCGGTATCAGGGCAGTCTGACCAAGGTGCTCTCCCCAAATTCCTATCGAACCCATTCCTGGTAAAAGTCCGGACCAATTGGCAAAAAGAATAAAAAAGAAAAATGACCCGATAATCGGAAAAAACAAGGTTGCATTTTCTTTGCCAACCGTAGTCTCAATAAAAGAAAATACCCCTTCATAAATCGCATCAATTGCATCCAGGTAGCGGCTTTCTTTCCCTGTTTTTTCCGCCCGTTTGGCTGCTCGATGATAGAAAAATGCAATTGTAATCAGCAGTAAAGATGTAACAATTGCAGTTGGCAGAGTGTTGGGAATGCCGTTTTCAAATCCTGGGATTGGCAAATGCCAGGGAATTAACTCGGCTGCCAAACTGATTGCAGGAAGTTCCTTTCCAGGCATGACCAAACCGTATCCAACCAGCCCTAATGCGGCAAGACCAATGATGAGTTTGACTAGACAGCCACTACCTTTTTTCTTTTCCTGTTCCATACTGATTTATTCTTCCTTTTTTTGCTCTTGAAGACGTTTCTTCACAGTTGTATTTACCCAGCGGTAAACAAGAAATGCACCTGCACCAAAACCTGCCGTCGCAAGCAGGAATGTAAATAAAATTATGGTGTTAAATTGGCGATCAAGCATTATCCCTACAGCCACTCCCAGAATAACAGGAAAGGCAATTATCAGGCCAGCTTGACCTGCAACTGCCAGAACCCATACCCTATCCTGCCAATCTGATTTTTGGTTGGTCTCTTCCTGATCCCTATTCAATTATCGCTCCTCATGGAAAACCAGCACCTGTTGTATTTTACTCACAAGCCAAAAAGCTGTCAACCAAGGATGCTTGTTCCGAGTCATTCTCTGACTTCAAGTAATATTAATCAATCATATGAAAATAAACGATGTTGGTCTTCAAAAATGCTATTTATTCCAGAATGATCAATCAATAAGCTGCCAATCCAAGTGATGCCTGGACAAATTGGATAAACGGTTGGGCAAATATGCCCATCAATAAAGTAAATATACAGGTTAAAACAACCACAGTAGAAAGGGATCTGGGCAGCTGGATTTTATCTCGAGCAGGTTCATCGAGAGGCTGGAAAAACATATAGCGAATTATGTTCAAGTAATAAAAACCGGCAATCACGCTGTTAATAATGGCGATAACAGCCAGGAAATAATACTCCATTTTCATTGCCGCACCGAAGACCATTAGTTTTCCAATAAATCCGCCTGTACCGGGTATCCCGACCAAGGAAAGCAGAAAGACCACCATGGTGCCTGCTAAAAGAGGCGACCTTTTTATCAAGCCTGCATAGTCTGAAATTTGATTCGACCCAGTCTTGTTTTCAAAAGCAATTACCACCGCAAATGCTCCCAGATTGGCAACCAGATAAACAAGCAGGTAAATTAAAATGCCGCTTAACCCATCAAATACATTCCCGGATTTCCAAACGTTCCAGGAGACAAGACCAATTAAAATATATCCCGCCTGAGCAATACCTGAGTAAGCTAACATGCGTTTGATGTTTTTCTGACTGATGGCAACCAGGTTTCCCAATGTCATGCTCATAATGGACAAAGCGGATATCAGTGCAACCCAATTAACTTGAAAATCAGGCAGCCCAGTCAGCATAACCCTGATCAAGATAGCAAATCCACCCCCAATCGAGCCAACTGCAAGAAATGCAGTTACCGGGGTTGGCGCCCCTTCATAGGCATCTGGAGACCATTGATGAAATGGCACAGCAACAGTTTTATATCCAAAACCCACCATTAATAACACCAGTGCTGGATAGATAATCCATCTCAGGCTGGGGTCAATCCCGGAAAGGTTCTGGGCAATTTCCCCCAAGTTGGTTGAAGATGTCGCTCCATAAAACAGTGACATACCATACAGCATCATGGCTGATGCTATCGATCCATAAAGGAAATATTTAATAGCTGCTTCACTGCCCTTGCCATCATTCCTTAGAAATCCAGTCAGGATATAGGAAGAGATGCTCAGCAGTTCGAAGGCAATAAAAATCATTATTAGATCTGCTGAGACAGAAAGAAGCGTAATTGAAAAGCTTGCCAGGAGTATAAAGCTGTAGTATTCACCCCTGGAGGGTGATCTTTCATCCATATACTCCATTGAAAGCAGAATGATGATTACAGCCACGAGCGTGGCAAAGATCTGGAAAAACAGAGCGAAGGAATCAATGGCGATCATGCCGCCCAAAACTGATTGTTGGGTAAACTCCACCCATCCAAAAAGATAGATGGATATAGCCAGGGATATTACAGAACCGGCAAGCGCCAGATAAGGCAGCCACTTTTTCTCATTGGATCCCACCAGGTCTATTCCAAACACAAGGACCATGCTCAAAAGGAGAACCAGCTGTGGGAGAAAAAATATTATGATTTGCACGTAAGTAGCCTCTCTTTATTTCACGGTTAAAAACTGCTAAACAGAGCGGTTGATACACCGTTTAATAAACGAACAACCAGGGAGGGATATAAACCGATCAGCACCATCAGAATCACCAAAGGCCACATGGTAACCTTCTCAAATGTCATCATATCGGTTAATTTTGCATTATGGGTAGCCTGATCCCATTTGTCCTGATCAAAATCTCCCAGGAAGACATACTGCACAATCTTCCATAATATGTAAGCGGCAGTAAAGACAATGCCCAACACACCTATAGCGGCGAAGACAGGCATAATCGCGAATGCGCCCCGGAATACAAAGAACTCACTCCAGAATCCAGCCAACCCGGGCAATCCCAGCGAAGCAAATCCGGTAACCATCATAATCCCGTAATAATAAGGCAGCTTTGCGCCTAACCCACCAAAGTCCTTTATCTGCCGGGTATGGGCCCGGTCATAAATCATGCCAACCAGGAAAAACAACCCGCCAGTAATAATACCGTGAGTAAACAATTGAAGGGATGCACCATTAAGACCAATAATTGCGCTGGTAACCGCCTCTTCGCCACCGCCAGGAAGAGCCAGGCTGGCTGCTGCCGCACTAATACCAAGAGTGACATAACCCATATGGCTCACCGAGGAATAAGCGATCAGACGCTTTAAATCCCACTGCGCCATACAGACCAGTGCGCCGTAAACAATACTGATTACAGCCAGGATTGGAATTATCGGCACATTATATGAGAAGTATGCAAATGGTTTGGGGAACATGGGCAAAACAATGCGGATCAAACCATAAGCTCCCAGCTTAAGCAGGACACCAGCAAGGATCACACTGCCGGTTGTCGGCGCTTCTGTGTGAGCATCCGGCAGCCAGGTATGGAAGGGGAAGATGGGCACTTTGATCGCAAAGGCAATAAAGAAAGCCCAGAAGGCAGCTGTAGAGAGAGCGAAATTACCGGCGAAAGGCTGTGCTGCCGCGGCTTCCAGTATATTAAAGGTTCCGGTTGCCAGATAAACAGCAATAATTGCCAACAGCATGGCCATGCTTCCTGCTAATGTATAAAGGAAGAATTTGATGGAAGCATAAATGCGCCGCTCCCCTCCCCAGACACCAATCAGCAGGTACATGGGAACCAGACCGATTTCCCAGAATACATAAAAGAAAATGAAATCCAGGGAAACAAATACACCGGACATACCAACCTGCAGAATCAGGAACAAAAAGTAAAATTCCTTTACCCGATCTTTAATGGTGTAAATTGCATAGTAATAACAGAGGGTGGATAAAAGCGTAGTTAATACCAGCATGACCGCGCTGAGTCCATCTACTCCCATCCGGTAATAAACATCAATGGCAGGAATCCAGGAATATTCTTCCATCAATTGCATTTTCCCCGGATCAGCCTGAACCACAATATAGATGTAGATAGCCAGAGCCAGCGGTATCAAACTGAGAATTGTGGTTAACCATCGAATCAAATTCTCTTTCGATTTGGGAATGATCAGGACAATCAGGGCAAGCAAGAGAGGGGTAAAAGTAATCGCACTTAAAATTGGAAAATTCATCATTATTCTCCTCGTAACTCATTTTGGCCTAATAGACCAGGTAAATGCCAATAATAGCAAGCATGGATACTAACGCAATCAACAAGTAATTCTGGACCTTTCCGGTTTGAATTGGACGCAGGACATTTTCTCCAACCCAGCCTGTCGCATCAGCTATGCCGTTGACCAGCCCATCAACCACTTTATTATCTGTGACCCCGCTCAAATCAGCGAGCGTGATCCCGGATAGTCCTGTCAAATTCACCAGGCCGTCAACCACTTTTTCATCGAACTGGTTTAACAAATCAGATATACTCCGGCTGACCCGGGCAACCAGATTGATAAAAGGATCAACTACCCATTTGTAATCAAAATTATAGAAAATTTCAGCCAGTTTGATTGACCCCTGAATGAAGATCACCTGATAGATTTCATCAAAGTAAAATTTGTTCCTCATGGCTTCATACAGCCAACCCAGGCGGATTTTCTTCATCCCCCGCTCCAACGGATCCATCTCACCCTGGAGCAGCGGTTTTCGGCCGTAAACCAACCAGCCAATACCCAAACCGCTTAACGCTAAAGATCCAGAGAGCAGCATGACTGGAAGGCTGAGAGGTGTTGCTGGATATTCATGTCCAATAAAATTATGCAGCCAATTATTTCCCTGACCGACAATTTCCTCCGGTAAACCGACAAATCCTAAAGTCAGGGCGAAAAATGCCAGCAAGATCAAAGGGATGGTCATCGTATTGGGGGTTTCATGGGCATGTTCAGCGTGATGACCACGGGGTTTTCCAAGGAAAGTCAATGAAATCTGGCGCGCGGTATAAAAAGCGGTGATGAAAGCTGCAATTGTCAGCAGCAGCCAAACAAAGAAAGGCCAGGAAATTACACCTTCGTGCATAAATTCATGCCAGGCATGAGCCAGGATTTCATCTTTGCTCCAGAATCCTGCGGTAATGAGCGGAAATCCGGATAGAGCGAAACCGCCGGCAAGGAACGTCCAGAACGTCCGCGGCATTTTATCTTTTAAGCCGCCCATTTCCATCATGTCCTGTTCGTGGTGACAGCCTATGATTACAGAGCCTGACCCCATAAAGAGCAGCGCTTTAAAGAAGGCATGGGTGATCAGGTGAAATGTTGCTGCCACATAAGCTCCAACGCCCAGCGCGGCAATCATGTATCCCAGCTGGCTGATGGTTGAAAATGCCAGCACGCCTTTAATATCCTTTTGAGCTACGGCAATCAGGGAAGAAAAGATAGCTGTAAAAGCTCCAATAAAGGCGATTATCCCCATGACCGGGTTGTGGTGATCAAGTTCTACAACCACATTCAACAGGGGGAAAATCCTGGCGACCAGAAATACACCAGCAGAAACCATAGTCGCGGCATGAATAAGGGCGCTGACAGGCGTGGGACCTTCCATGGCATCCGGCAGCCAGACATGGAGCGGGAACTGAGCTGATTTCCCCACTGCGCCTCCAAACATCAAGGCGGCAATCGCGGAAGCAGCGGACCATCCTCCAAAAATAGGCAGTGCTGGAGTGGAAGCCAGTTGTTTCAAAAATTCATGGTTGAACAATGTATCCGCATAACTCAGTGATCCGGCTTGCGAATACAAGTAGAGGATCCCCAGCATTAAAAACAAATCGCCCACTTTAGTAACCAGGAAAGCTTTCAGACCAGCCTGGCGGGGAGTGATTTTGTTTGGATCCGGATAGTTCTTTTGGAACCAGAAACCAATCAGCAGGTAGGAACACAAACCCATGATTTCCCAGGAGATAAAGAGAGTCAGCAGGTTTTCAGAAACTACCAACCCCAACATACCGGTGGCAAAGAGAGCGATGTAGGCAAAAAAGCGGGAATAATTGGGATCCACCTCATCGGTTCCATATCCCATGTACCCGACCGAATAGATAAAAATCATCAAGCAGACAAAGGGAACCATAAAAAGGGTCACTGCCATTAAAGGATCGACCCAGACACCAATATCAAAGGTTGATGTTCCGGTTGGGAACCAGGGGATTGTAAAACTGCGGGGATGTTCGCCAAGGTGGGGTGTGGCGATTGCGCTGAACACCACTAACCAGCCCAGCAGCCAGGATAAAACCATCGATCCAATGCTGATGCTGTGGCTGAGTTTATTATTATTCTGGGTGAATAATATAATAATGATAAAGGCCAGGAAAGGAAATACTGGCACTAACCAGGTTAAGCTGAAGAAAAATTCTTGCATTGGTTTCCTTTATTCTTTCAGTAAATCAATCTCTTCAATAATAACTGTGTCGCGGTTCCTATATATCGCAATTACCAAAGCCAATCCGACCGCAACTTCTGCGGCAGCCACAGTGAAAACAAAGATAGCAAATACCTGCCCGGTCATTCGCACCGGGTCCATATATCGCCAGAAAGTGATCAAATTAATGTTTACTGCATTGAGCATCAACTCGATACCCATCAGAATCCCTATCGCATTGCGGCGGGATAATACACCGTACAACCCGATAGAAAATAAACCAGATGCGACAAGTAAATACCAATTGATTGGAATAGCCATACCGCACTCCTTAACCCAGCCTGACGGCTGTTTACTCTCTCTCCCGGCCGATAATTATCGAACCCACCAGCGCAGCCAGCAGCAGCACAGAAGCAATCTCGAAGGGAATTACATAAGTAGTTAGCAATTCCTGCCCTAAGATAGTGATGGTATCTTCAGGTACTATCTGCTCCGCCACAGGCCAGTTTACACTGTACACAATCCAGCCCAGAACCAAAAATAAACCCGCCGCACCCAGGGCTGCCCAGATCCATTGGGCGTTTCGCTGGATTAAATCATCACTGCTTATTCTCCGGGTGAGCATGATCGCAAAAACAATCAATATCGCAATCGCTCCAATGTAAATCAACACCTGTACCACCGCGATAAAAGGTGCTTCCAGGAGAACATATATACTGGCAACTCCCGTAAAAGCCAGGACGAGGTAAAAGGCACTGTGCAGGATATTTTTATTGGTCACAACAGCCAGGGCGGCTCCCAGGGTTACCAAACTGGACAAACCAAAAATAATTATTGGCACCATATATTTTTCCTTTCCATCCGGGAATCTATATTTGTTAACTCCCGGAAATTATTCATGTCTAAGGTATACACGCTTAGAATAGGCGTCTTGTCCACTTATTAGGATTCCGTACCCGGGGGTACAGCAACCGGACGGGGAGGAAATTCTTCCCTTTCAACAGCCTGATCATTCTTGCCAGCAATTAACAAAGCAGCCCAGAGAATAAACATATTCAAGCTGAACATAATAAGAACATAGATCCAGCGGGCAAGGGCAAATTCCATCATCACCCGGTCAGCAATCGCAACTGCAACCAGATTAACAAATGAAACCGGGATCAGGAACCGCCAGTTCAAATTCAGCATTTCATCGATGCGGATTCTGGGAAGTGAGAGCCTGATCCAGGAAATCACCAGGTAAATAAACAATGATTTCCCGTAGAAATAAATTACTCCCAGGATCGGCCAGCGAACAGCCATAGGCCCTGTCCAGCCACCGAGGAAAAAGATAGTGATCAACGCACCAACAGTGAATTGATGCAGGAATTCCGCAACATAAAACATACCGAATTTCATCCCGGAGTATTCAGTATGGTATCCAGCAACAAGCTCTGATTCCGCTTCCAGCAGATCAAACGGGGCTTTGCCGATCTCTGCCATGGATGAAATGGAAAAAATCAATGCCGCCAAGGGCGCCACAAAGATAAACCAGGGCTCCTGGGCTTTTATGATTTCTGAGAGTTTCATGGAATGAGAGAGTAAAACAGGAACCAGCAAAGCTACTACCATCGGTATTTCGTAAGAAATCAGCATTGCCACCGATCTGGATGCGCCGAGCAAAGCATATCTGTTGTTGGAGGACCATCCCGCCATCAATATAGCCAGAATGCCAAATGCTCCCACCGCTACAATGTAGAGCACACCGACATGGACATCAGCCCCGATGACGTTCATCGCAAAAGGAAACACCGCCCAGATAGCCAGCACTGAAGCCATTGCCAGGACTGGCGCGATATTATACAACCCTTTTTCAGCACCAGTAGGAGTGACATATTCTTTAGTAAAAATCTTAATCATGTCTGCGAAGGATTGAAATATCCCGTAAGGTCCAGCCCGGTTGGGGCCAAACCGATCTTGAAGGCGACCGGCAAGTTTCCTTTCAACCCAAATCAGGACGATAACAATCGCAAAACATACCATTACAACCAGCACACTTCCCAGCGCTTGAAGGATAAATCCCGTTAAACTCTCTGAAGCCCCCCAACCAAGTAAAAGGTTTTTGATCCAATTTTCGATCAGATTAATCAAATCAGCCATGAAAATCTCCTGCAGGATTCCGGGGTTTGCCTACCACCAGGCCAGGGCCCCTTTTCTCATTGCATAAATCAGGCCGGCAAAGAGAATAGCGATAAAAATTACACCTTCAATAACAGCAAAAATTGGAAGTTTATCCAGTGAAACTGCCCAGGGGAAAAGAAATATTACTTCAATATCAAAAACGAGGAAGATCAAAGCGTAGATATAGTATTGGGATTTAAACTGGACCCGGATATTCCCTTTGGTTTCGATGCCGCACTCATATACTTCTTCTTTGCGGGCACTTGGTTTTTTAGGAGCAATTATTACTGGAAGTAAAACCGCAACCAGGGGGACAACCACCGCAACAACCAGAAAAATACCAATATAAAGCCAGGAATTAAGCATACCTGCTCCTCTGTCTCAAGAAGTCAATCCAAATCAATAAATAAACAAGGTACCAACTGCAAATTTTACCATAGATAACAGCTGAATTAATTAACCAACGATAAGTCCATAAGTGGTTTTTCTTATAGTACCGATTTCATATTGTTTATTAGATAATGAAGGGTAATAGTTCAATTCGTAATGGTTAAATTAAACTTACCAACTCAGAGTTGAGCTACGAGGATTCTGACCTGTTTTTTATCTTGATGGATATCTAAAAAGGATTAAATATCATGCAGATACTTGTCAGCAAATAACCCGGGAGTACCTCCAGTATGCCAGAATAATACCCGCTCGTTTTTACTAAAATATCCCGCCCGGATCAGATGGATGAGACCAGCTCCTGCCCTTCCTGTATAGACCGGGTCAAGCAGGATACCTTCCATCCTGGCAAAAAGATGAATCGCTTCCCGATCTTGATCATTTAATATCCCATACCCTCCACCAACAAAATCGTCATTGATTAAAATTTGATCCGGATTGATATCCTTCTTATCCCCATAAAGATTACTCACTTCGGAGGCTAAGCGGAAGACTCTATCCTTGAGCGCCCTTTCTGATTCATCTACACTGATGCCCAGGATTTTTGTTTGTAAATAATAATTCTGTGCTCCAGCCAGCAAACCAGCCTGGGTTCCGCCTGATGATGATGCAAAGACAATCCAGTCAGGCATTTCATCCGGCAGCTGCTCCAGCAGTTCTTTCATGGCGTTAAAATAAGCGTAGGCACCTACAGCATTTGATCCACCGTAGGGAATAAGATATGGTTTTTTCCCTCTGCTTGCCGCCTCCTTATAAGCTTCATCCAAAACCTGATCCCGCTTATCTTTTTCTGTCCAGATGAGATCAGCACCCAGCAGCTTATCCAGGAACAGATTAGCTGTGGCTGTTTCGGGAGCTGGCTCAACAAGGACCAGGATGCAACCCAAGCCGCACCTTGCTGCTGCTGCAGCGGTTTGGCGGCAGTGATTAGATTGGTCCGCCCCTGTTGTTAATACCAGATCCGCTCCCTCGGCTAGAGCTTGCGCCAGGAGGTATTCCAGCTTCCTGGTTTTGTTTCCCCCAAAGGCTAAGCCGGTTTGATCATCCCGCTTAATAAAAAGCTCAGGTCCATTAAGGTTCTTTGTCAATCGGGAAAGGGGTTCAATTTTTGTGGGTAAATGAGCGAAAGGTTCTCTGGGCAGCATATTACTTCCTTAGATATGGGTTAACCAGAAGTCAACCGTTTTATAAATTCTGACCTTCTGCAGCGATACTTTCAGTTTTACTGTCACCAATCTTGCGCAAAGCATTTAACACCATCGGCAGTAAACGAGTATATAGCTTGTAAACCAGAGGTTTGACTGGATAATCCCAGGCGCCGATGGTCCTGACCACCTCTCCTCCAAACCCTCTTTTGAATCTGTATACTCCCCACATGGAATCCGATGGGTCAAATTGATCTGGAGCGCCCCACATATCATAGGTTATACAGCCATTTTCTTTGGCCCAGCGCATTCCTTCCCATTGAATTAAATAGGTTGCCATCTTGTCGCTGTGCTCCGGCAGGGACATGCCGTGAAGATACCAGGCCCTGCCGCCAAATCGAAACATCACCGCTCCCGCAACAGGCTTACCTTCAAATTCAGCAATAATCGGTTGGGCTTCGGGGTCAATATCCGCATTCAGGCTTTCCTTCATAAATGCCTGCCAGAGATATTGGTAATACTCCTCTCCCCTGATCGTGAAACCTCCTCTTAATGAGGTTTCTGCGTACATTTTATATAAATTCCCCAGTTCAGTTGGATCACCATAGCGGATCGTTATCCCTTTTCGGGATGCCAATCTGATGTTATAGCGTGTTTTAGATTTCATGCGGCTTAATATGTCGTCTTCCTCCGGGTGCAGATCGATCAAAAAGGTATTGCGGAATTGAATTTGGTCGGATGAAAATCGCCAACCACCTTCGGTCAATCCCTGTGTAATTTCAATACCCAGGGGATCAGCTTCCGCATCTTCCTCCCCGGGAACTCCCCTGCCGACCATCAGATCAGGATCAATCTTGATCTGGATCGCTCCCGCTCTTTGAGCAAATTCCTGCAAATCAGCAATAACTCTCTGGCGGAGGTTTTTATCTGACCAATCACGCAGGATCGGTCCCTTTGGCACATAGATGACTGAAAGTCCGCGGAAAGCCTTTCTTTCCAAGACCAAAGCGGCAGCGGCCGGGTTTTTTATCTTGAGCTCACCATCTGTGCTCACGATCAATTCCAGATCGCCGCCATGCCCCTGCCAGACCAGGAAAAACGGCTGCCAGCCAAATTGCCCTTTTACCTCAGCCCATTGAGCTGATTGCAGCAAATGAGCCTCAGGCAGCGAGTTTAGAATTTTATTCCAGTTATATCCAGTCATGGAGTTGATTTCTCTTTATTCCAGGTTCAGACTATTTCAGCTCATAATCCGCGACCGCAGCAAGTAAAGCGAGTACAGGCCAGGATAAAACACTTTATCCCAGGGACCACAAGTCCTCTTCAGATCGCCGCCAAACCCCCGTTTAAATCGGTAAATGCCCCAAAGACCATCGTGCCTCTCCATAAAATGATCTTCCAGGGTGCTCTCTCTTTCATCAGGTACGCCCCAAAGATCATAGCTCAAGCAGCCCTGGCTTTTAGCCCAGCGCATCGCTTCCCACTGCACAAGATAGGTTGGCATGCGATCCCGGTGTTTATTGGAAGAGGCTCCGTAAAAATACCAGCTCCGGTTCCCGCGGATAAATACCATTATGCTCGCCAGCGGTTCTCCCTGGAATTCAGCCTGGAATAATTTACACTCTCTGGTTGAGTCAAAAAGAATAAATGCTTCCCGGTAATACTCCAGGGTGTGGATTCCGAATTCTGAGCGGTCAGAAGTATTTTCCAATAGTTTGTAAAAAGGCTCAATTTGCTCGAGCTGCCGGACAGATACCTCTTTTTTCTCCGCCAGGCGGATATTATAGCGGGTTTTTGACTTCATTCTGGCAAGAATCTCCTCTTCGGATTCCTGCAGGCTGATCACAATAGTCCTGGGAGGTTGTATGCTGTGGGAACTTGTCCTGTACCCTGGAAGTGGAGAACAATCAGCAGTTGGTTCTCCTTCCCAAAGATCAGGTTCTATCTTTAAAAACACCGTTCTCTTTTCCCGGCAGAGCCCATGCAATTTTCCCTGGAATTCATCCCAATCGGGGGATCCTATTAAGGTACCGGTTGTGGATACCGGTCCCCGGGGAATATAGGCAATATGAAAACCAAAAGGAAGCGCTTGAAATAATACCTGGGCGCCCACTGTTCCGGCAATGATCCAGCTGGTATCCCAGCCAAATTTTGATTTTAATTCACCCCATGCTGTACTCTGAAGAACATGCGCATCAGGGCATTTTTCTATGAATGATTTCCATTCCTGAATGGTTCTGCCTGGCATAAGCTTCCTGTTTTCTAAATTCCGGATATAGAATAGATTTATTCGTGGGAAATGCTTTCCATCCAGGAGACAGTTTTCCTCAATCCTGTTTCCAGATCCATCCGCGGCAAAAATTCCAATATTTCCCTGGCAAGAGCGGGGTCACCGGAGGAACGGTAAATGTCGCCAGGCCGCGCACTCTCAAAACTGGGTTGAACTTCTCTGTTAAATATTATTGATAAATTTTCCACTAACTGCAGGAGATTGATTTCTGTCCCAGAGCAAATATTTACCACCCGGCCTGCTGCCGGGATGGATTCCGCAGCTAATAAATTCGCCCGCACAACATCATCGATATAGATAAAATCCCTGCTCTGCCCTCCATCTCCATAAATAACAGGTTTCTCTCCTGCCAGAATCTTCTTGATGAATATTGGAATGACTGCAGCATAATCAGATTGCGGGTTTTGTCTGGGGCCATAGACATTGAAGTATCGCAGCGCCACAACATCCAGGTTTAGCAAATCTGAATAAATTTTAGTGTAGATTTCTCCCACTCTTTTTGAAGCCGCATAAGGAGATAATGGATCCAATTGGGCACTTTCAGCTAAAGGAACCGCGGGGTTATCACCATAAACTGCCGCACTGGAAGCTAAAACAACCCGTTTTACGCCAGATTCTTTGGCAGCTGATAATAATTTGATTGTCCCGTTTACATTGACCTCAAAACACTCCTCTGGATCCTTCATTGAAAGCGGTACGGATACAAAAGCTGCCTGGTGAAAAATATATTCGATATCCTGAATGGCTTTGAGCAGGTCTGCTTGTTCGCGGAGGTCTCCTTTAATCAAATCAATTTCACCCCGGAAATCCTTCAGGTTTTCCTCTTTACCGGTGGAGAAATTATCCAAAACACGGACCTCATCTCCGCGCTCCAACAATCCTTCAACAATATGGGACCCGATAAAACCTGCGCCCCCGGTAACCAGACATTTACCCATTCGCTTATTTTCCTTTTAAACCAAAAACAGTTGCCGGCGTCGCCAAGATGATTCGCAAATCTAGAAGTATTGTCCGGTTTTTGATGTAATACAAATCGTATTCCAGTTTATTTATAGTCTCGTCAATTGTCTCCGGATAACCATAGTTAATCTGCGCCCACCCTGTCACCCCGGGTTTAACCAGCAGTCTTGCCCGATAAAACGGCACGTCTTCCTGAAGTTTATTTACCAAACTGGGCCTCTCCGACCTCGGTCCAACAAGGCTCATTTCCCCTTTCAGGACATTAATAAATTGGGGAAACTCATCGAGGTGTGTTCTTCTCAGGAATCGGCCAACTTTGGTCACCCGCTGATCGTTTTCACTTGCCCACTGTGCTTGACCTTCCATTTCTGCATCTTTTACCATGGTTCGGAATTTGATTATTTTATACGGTTTGGCGCTCTGACCCAACCTTTCCTGCCGGTAAAAGATCGGCAGTCCATCATCGAGGAAAATCAGGGCGGTCACCAGGGGAAGCAGCAGCAGATAAATACCTACTCCGATTAAACCTCCAATAAAATCCATTATTCGTTTTCCAACATTATATAAACCGCTGACACCAGTATCATCCACAAACGAGCGCAGAATCCAATCAGCTTCCAGGATCCTGATCGGTACCTGCTGATTGAGATCTTCATATGCTACCGGCATCCGGATAATATCAACTCCAAGCTCCTGCGCGTCAAGCAGCGTCTGAAACGTTTCTCCATTAATACCTCCGCTAATGGCAACGATGATGTCAGATATCCGTTCTGACTGGATTACATCCAACAGATCTCTACCGCTGCCAAGAACCTTGTACCCTTCGATTTCCTGACCAAGTTTAGCGGAATCATCATCAATGACACCGATCACAAAATATGGTTTGGGGTCCAGGGCATTAATGGACTGAAGCAGAATCTTGCCGGATACCCCTCCTCCCACCAGAAGTACCCTGCGCATAAATTGGGCGGAGGTCAGAACCTTGATGTAAAAAAACCGCCAGATCAGGGTAAATACTACTGAGCTGAGGATAAAGGCTGCCACCCCGAATCGCGGCAGGGATTCCGGGGGTGAGGTAAAGTAAACACCCAGGTAGAGGATCGAACCGATTACAGCCGCTGTTCCCACACTTTGTAAGGTATGATTCCAGCTGCTTGCTTTTCGAAGGTCATAGATCTCAATTAATAAGAAAAGCCAGATTAGCGGCAAAAAGAAGAACCATCCAGGGACGCGCTCCAGAATAAATGGGATCGAAAAACCCAGAAACTCAACCTGGCTGCTCCAAAAAATTAAAGCCGCAACCAGGGCCAGGATTTCCGCAATTATGTCACCATAGAGGAGCATGACCCGGCGCTCTACAAAGCGGAAACGCCAGCGATGTTCTTTTTGAGCGTCATACGATGAATCCATAAATTTTATCTCTAGTTATTAATCTGGTTCTTTCCTGAATATTTTATCAAAAGAATTCACTAACAGGCTCCACAAAAAACCAGAACCCCAGGAAAAATGCATCGTGGCAATCGCCAGAGGTACACCCAGTCCCAATAAAAGGCTCTTTTTATCTGTGCCAACCCCAATTCCCGCCAGAATCAATGCGCCCCCGTAGACAGCAGCTTCCGCTGCCAACAACCAACGGGCAGCGGGAAACCAAATTGAGAGGGAGCCCAATACAAGCCAGGAAAGAACAAATAACCCGGAAATCTGCCGCCAGCGGAATGTCTCCGGATACCGCAGTAGCATTCTCAATTTCCAGTACCCATACCGCCAATATTGAGCAGACAGTTCCCTGAGTGTCGAACGGGAAATATAATTAGCCTGAATTGCCGGATCCAGCCAGATCTTTCCTCCAGCTTTGCGGATCCGGACATTAAACTCATAATCTTCATTCGCCAACAGGGTTTCATCAAAAAAACCAATCCGATCAATTAATTCCGGGCGGAAGGCTCCAAAGGCAACTGTTTCCACTTCTCCCGGTTCAGAACCAATCCGGTACCTGGCATCACCGACTCCCAAGGGAAGCCCGGCAGCAATGGCAATCGATTGTGAGATCCAACCTTCGTTGGCAGCCTGGATTGAAATCACTCCCCCGATATTATCGCCCAATCCATCCTCAAGCGCTCTTACGCTGCGGGCAATGTAATCCGGATGGGGATTAGAATGGGCATCCAGGCGAATGATATATTCTCCACTCGCAGCCTGAATAGCCTGGTTCAGCCCGGAGGGAATGGTTTTCTTCCGGTTATCGATTACCTTGAGTTTAAGATCCGGAAATTCATTCCCGAAATCGGCTATTTTCTCCCTAGTAGCATCGGTAGATATTCCATCCGAAATGATTACTTCAATTTCATCTCTGGGAAAGGATTGTTCATAGATCGCAACCAGCAGGTCAGTTATTGAGTCCTCTTCGTTATAACAGGGAATGATCACAGAAACCGTCATTATAGCTCCGGCTCCTCTCGCTTGATAGAAACTGTAGAATCATCGGGTTTAACCACAGGTAAGATTACTTCAAAAACTGATCCTACTCCCACCGTGCTTTTTACAATAATCCTTCCACCGTGAGCTTGAGCTATTTGGTTTGCAATCGCTAAGCCCAATCCTGTTCCCACCTCCCCATCTTTTTTCCTCGATTTATCGATTTTATAAAATCGTTCAAATATCCTAGTGAGATGTTCTTCCTCGATCCCTTCCCCGCTGTCACGGATTTGAATCCGGGCAAACTCTTCCTCATTCCAGGCATTAATGTGAACGATTTCTTCCGCTGGTGTATTTTTGATCGCGTTGTCAACCAGATTGGTAAATACCTGCGCCAGCCGGTCTTCATCCCCGACACAGGTTGGCATGGGTTCTACATCCAGGGAAAGGTGAACCCTGGCTACTGCGGCTTGCGGTATCAGCTGATCCACAACCCCGCTGAGTATTTTGTTCAGATCCAGCGCACGTCTATCGAGGATAATTGTTCCAGCATCAAATCGGGTCAGATCGAGCAGATCTATCACCAAGCGGTACATTCGGTCTGCTTCTGTATTGATGATCCCAGCTGCTTTCTGAAGAGAACGCTCAGAATCAACAGTGCCATCCAGGATCGCCTGGGAAAAACCCTGGATTGAGGTTAGTGGCGTCTTAAGTTCATGCGACACATTAGCGACAAAATCCCGCTGGGACTGCTGGGTAGTTTGAACCCGGTTGACCATTTCGTTGTAGGATCCTGCCAGTGTTTTTACCTCATCAGGACCCTGGAGAGAAATTTGGCGGAATTCCCCGGCAGCAACAGCTTCTGAGGCGACCTCAATTTCCTTCAGGGGAGCTGTAATCCAACTGCCCATCCAGGCGGCAAAGATGATCGCCAGCACAAAGGCTACCAACCCTGCTCTGAAGAATGGCGGCAAAAAATCATCCTTTAAGATTTGTCTGAGTAGAGGACTTTTTAACAGCTGAATTCCCCCCTGGCGCGGTGCGGCAAGCAGCAGGGTATCTCCGCCTGGAGTTAACCAGGAGACATACAGCCAGGTATTTCCATCCAGGTCATTGATCCTTCCCTGGGTTGGTGATTTCTGGTCCCTATCTGACCACATAATGGAAGATTCTTCAGGTTTTGTATCGAGGAGCAGTCTTCTTTCTGGGTTATACAGCAAGAGCCGGATGGTGAGTGATTCACTCAGGCGATCAAAATATTCCTGGTTCTGCCTTGATGAAAGGTTACGGTCATTCAACTGGCGCTGGATAAAAGTTAAAGCAATGTCCAATCTCTGGATTGCCTGCCGGTCAATAATCGGATTACGGATGACGTAAATTAATAACCCCAAACCCAGGATGCTTAATATTAAAAGAATGATAATGGCATAGGTCAACCAGAGACGAGCTCGAAGCGAATTAAACATGGATCAGGACTTATACCTTATCTAGATTAACAACGGTAATCCTGCCTGGCGGAGGAAAAGGGCTAATTTCATTTGACAACCAATTTATAGCCAACTCCGGTAAATGTTTCAATTTTTACCCCGGAGTCCTGGATTTTTTTCCTTAAGTGGCCGATATGAACATCAACTGTCCGGGTATTGCCGTAATAATCATAACCCCAGGCCAAATCCAACAGCTGATTCCGGCTAAGGACAATGCCGGGATGCCTGGCAAGAGTGAGAAGCAAATCAAATTCCTGTGTTCTGACTTCAACAGGATTCCCATTAATCAAAATTTCCCGCCGCAGGGGATCGATATGTAGGTCTCCTAGCTGGACAGGTGTATTCTCAACCGGGGGTGAGTCCGCTTTGCTTCTGCGCAGAATGGCCTTCACACGGGCGACCAGCTCCCTGGGATTAAAAGGCTTGGTAAGATAATCATCAGCGCCCAATTCCAACCCCAGGATTTTATCGATATCCTCATCCCGTGCAGTGAGCATCAGGATGGAGACCGGATCTTCTTTCTGCCGCAGCCTGCGGCATACTTCCAAACCATCCAATTCCGGCAGCATTACATCTAATACAACAAGATCCGGATGGTGCTGCTCTACAGCCTCCAGAGCCGATTTACCATCGGCTGCCGAAACAGTTCGAAAGCCCTCACGTTCCAGATAAATCTGAGCGAGTTCAATGATATTCGGTTCGTCATCAACCAAAAGCAGGAGTTCACCGGTCATAGGCGAAAATCTTTCTACTTTCCACAATTATTGGATAGTGATTAATCATTCCAGTAAGGCAACAGCTTCTATCTCTACTGCCCCATCTTTGGGGAGCCGGGCAGCCTGGACAGCAGACCTGGCTGGGTAATCCTCGGTGAAAAATTCTCCATAGATCACATTCATGACCCCGAAGTCATTCATATCTCGTAAAAATACGGTGGTTTTAACAACTGATTTCAGTGAAGATCCGGCTGCTTCAAGCACAGCCTGGAGATTAAGCAGCGCCTGGCGGGTTTCAGCCTCAATGCCGCCGGGAACAAATTCGCCGCTTTCAGGATCAATTCCCAGTTGTCCTGCGGTGAAGATCAGATCTCCAGCTTTGACAGCAGCAGAATAGGGACCAATTGCCCGGGGAGTCTTTTCAGCTGTTACAATTTCTTTTTTTGTTGCCATGGATAAGCTCCTTTTTCAGGCCTCTTTATCAACAAAATCGATCAATCAGTTTCCGCATGTAGTATACCGCATTTACTCCCTTCCCCGCCCGCGCCTAAGCCTGAGATCAGGCTATATTCTATTGGCTATACGCAAACTAAGGCTGCAATTTGGGGTATATTTGCAGCCTTAGGTATTGTCTCAGGTCAGATTATTTGATGGATACTCATCTAGATAAATCTAATCCTTTCTATTATTCTCCTGATTAAACTTTTTTCTACTTACTGACCACTACTTACTGAATACCGTTCCTCTCCTAGACCACAATATTCACCAAACGCCCGGGAACCACAATCACTTTCCTGATCTCTTTCCCCTCCAGGTAAGGGGCTGCTCCCTCACTTGCCAGGGCTGTCTTCTCTGCCTCTTCTTTGCTGATATCAACCGCGACTACAATCCGATCCCTCAGTTTTCCATTCACCTGGACGATGAGGGTGATCTCATTCTTTTCCATCATTTCCCGGTCAACTTCCGGCCAGGGTTGATCATGAATGGAATAGGTTTTGCCCAGCACTTCAGTCCACAGCTCTTCTGCGATATGCGGTGCAGCTGGCGCCATCATCAGCAGATAGGTTTCCAGTATCTCCGTCCAGGCTTTCGATCCTGCCGCCCCTTTGCCCTGCGCATCATAGAGGGTGTTCAGCAATTCCATCAGAGAGGAAATGATTGTGTTAAACTCAAATCTTTCATAATCCTTACTGATCCGGTCCAGTGTAGTGTGGATTTCACGTTTTAAATCCCGAATCAGTTCTTCGGAAGGGTCCCCTTTCACCGCAGGCTTTGTGTATAAAGCCCAGGTCCGATTTAACCAGCGTTGGGTACCAGTAATGCCCTGGCTGTTCCAGGGTCCTCCCAAATCCCAACGAGCGAAAAACATCATGTAAGCCCGCACGGTATCCGCGCCATAGAGGGCAACCAGGTCATCCGGGGAGATTACGTTACCCCTGCTTTTAGACATCGCATCGCCATCTTCCCCCAGCACCATACCTTGATTTCTCAATTGGGTCATCGGTTCATTCGCTTCAGTAATCCCCAAATCACGCAGCGCTTTATGAAAAAACCTAGTGTAAATCAAATGCATATTGGCATGCTCAATACCCCCGGTGTAAGTATCTACCGGCATCCAATAGTCATATTCATTCTGGTCAAAAGGACCCTCTTTATATTCTGGGCTCAAATAACGCAGGTGATACCAGGAGGAACACATAAACGTATCCATGGTATCTGTCTCCCGGGTTGCCTTTTCACCGCACTTGGGACAGGTGGTGTCCTTCCAGGTCGGGTGCAATTTTAACGGACTCTCTCCGGTTGGCAGCCACTCTACTTCTTCCGGGAGCAGCACGGGCAGTTCCCCCTCAGGAACAGGATTCCAACCGCAGGTATCGCAGTAAATCATGGGAATTGGCGCGCCCCAATAACGCTGGCGGGAGATCAGCCAATCCCTTAATTTGTAACTGACTGCTTCTTTTCCCAAGCCGTCTTTTTCGAGCCAATCAATCACTTTCCCTAAGCCGGGATTTACCCTTCCCTTTTGATCCGTTACCTCTGTCCCATCAAACTGGGCGCTGTTAATCATTGATCCCGGTCCGATATAGGCTTCCGGCATTGTTTCGCCGTCAAATTTTTGCCCTCCCGGTTGAATCACAGGGATAATTTCCAGACCATACTGGCGGGCGAATTCAAAATCCCGTTCATCATGAGCCGGCACAGCCATGATCGCTCCAAATCCATATCCCATCATCACATAATCCGCGATCCAGATCGGGATTCTGGCTTTATTAACCGGGTTAATCGCATACCCACCTGAAAAAACGCCCGATTTTTCTTTATCCACGGCTGCCCGCTGGATTTCCGTTTTCTGGTCCGCCTCTTTCTGGTAAGCCGCGACAGTGTCTTTCTGTTCCGGGGTCGTGATTTTATCCACCAGCGGATGTTCTGGGGCCAGCACCATGAATGTTGCGCCCCACAACGTATCCGGGCGGGTGGTAAAGACAGTCAGCTCGTCTCCATCTTCGGTTGTAAAGAATACATCAGCCCCTTCTGAACGACCGATCCAATTGGTCTGCAGGGTTTCAACCCGGTCCGGCCAATCAATCTGCGAAAAGTTCAGCAGCTCATCAGCATAGTTAGTAGTCTTAAAAAACCACTGCACCAGGTCTTTCTTAATCACCTGGGTAGCGCAGCGTTCACAGTGGCGATCATCGCCATGAACCTGTTCCCTGGCGAGGGTTGTGTTGCACTGGGGACACCAATCCACGGGGGACTGCTTTCGATAGGCCAAATTGTTATTGAACAACTGGATGAAAAACCACTGAGTCCAATGATAATATTCCGGATCTGCTGAGATTGCTTCTCTCCGCCAGTCAATCATGGTGCCCATGCTTTTTAATTGCAATCGCATGCGGTCAATATTTCCAAAAGTCCATTTTCGGGGATGAATACCTCTCTGGATTGCGGCATTTTCTGCCGGCAGGCCAAAAGCATCAAACCCCATTGGAAACATAACATTGTAGCCCTGCATACGTTTATAGCGCGCCCTGGCATCCGAGGGCGTCATGGCATACCAATGACCGATATGCAGTTCTCCGGATGGATAAGGCAGCATGGTGAGTGCATAAAACTTTGTCTTTGACTGATCAATATTCGCTTGATAGAGTCCATCTGCTTCCCATTTTTTCTGCCATTTGGGTTCAATGTCCCCGGGCTTATATTCTGAAGTCATAATCCCATCTCCCTGATGAAGGTAAATCTTATCCTAATTTTTTAATAATAACAAATTGCCATTACTTTTAAATAAAAAATCCTCCGTCTTTCAGGGACGAAGGAAGGAAATCTCCGCGGTACCACCCTGATTGTGGTCAGATTTCACCACCTCTTGGGGCTGCTGTATCGGGCAGGACCGTTGCCTCTTACTTGATTTCAGGGGCAAATCCACGTATCTAAACGTGCCGGGCGAGTTCAATTTTTCAACTGTGCGCTGCGGGCACACCTGGTGAAATTTTCAGCCGCTGATTTCACCTCTCTGGCAGCTAATCTACTACTCCCGGATATTAATTATTCAGGCACAAAATCAAATTTCAGTGCCGTTGTCTGTGGACCCAGTGGGACTCGAACCCACGGCCTTCTCAATGCCATTGAGACGCGCTCCCAACTGCGCCATGGGCCCAGATGATGGGGACTATTTTACCCGTTAATTAAACACCCGTCAACCAGAGTGGACCTGGCGGGATTCGAACCCGCGACCTCATCAGTGCGATTGATGCGCGCTCCCAACTGCGCTACAGGCCCTGGGATTTCAGCCTCATCATTTTAGTTTAGGGACTGAGGGATGTCAAGGAAATAAAAAGAAGGGCAAATCCCTTGGGAGGATTTGCCCTTCTTGCTTTCATCTATACCTTTTACAATTTACTGCCCTGCTCGACCCATTCCATTGGGGGAGGAATTCGCACCGCTTCTCCCGGCTGAATTTGTCCCCGAGCCTAAGGAAATAAGCTCTTGATATTCTTCCATGGTGAGAAATTGAGGCTGGTAGGTTTCCCTGGTCTGCCGTTCATAATTTCTCACAAAAGAGTTCAAGTGATTGATCGATCCTCTTAGTAAATTCTCATAAACCTCAATCACTGCGCTGTTAGATGTTTGGTCCAGAAATTTCTGCAAATCAAGGATATCAATCTCCTCAATCGCTCCCCCAACCAGCAGTGCGTCGGCTAAAGAGATACTTCCACTAACCATCAAATCATCATGTAAGTCCTGTAAAATCGGATCGGTGAATACTCCCACTTCATTATCCTGAACCGGGTCTTCAAATCCAAACAGCTCGATGAGGGTTTTCACTGCCTCCATATGGGTATCTTCACTCCTTGAAATATTAGAAAAAATATTCATATTCCACAAATCGGCAAGTTGAATATATACATCCCGGGCCAATTTTTCTTCTTCCCGCATGAACGCGATTCCTTCCAATTCACTCGTGGAGAGCTCCGTGTCAGATAAGGCTGCAATCGTTGCCTGATGGGTTTCCTCACCAGGTCCATAATCCTCAGCTGCCGCCGGATCAGAAACTTCACCTTCGTCAGGCACCGTCTCTGTGTTTTCCGTCAGATCATCAACCCCCTCTGCTTGAGAAAGGTCAACCTCTGTTTGATTTAAATCAGCCGTCGCAGGAGCTGCGCAGGCACTCATTACTAAAACCACAACCGCAAAAAACATTACTTTTTTCTTCATTGGATGTTTCTCCTTTAAACAACTATTAATGTTAAAAGGATACTCTGCCCTGATTAACAACTTATTAGTTAATTATGAAGAAATTGTTTAGCTGAGGTTGACCCTAATTGGAATCAATAAATTCAAGCAGGATAGGATTAACGATTTCTGGAAACTCATAATGGCCTAGATGGCCGGCGTTCTCAATTATCTGGACCTGCATATCCAGCAAGAGCCCTTGCAGAACCTGCATATTTTCCCCTGAGATCGTTTGATCTTCTCTGCCCCAAATCAACAGCACCGGCAGTTTTGTTTCAGACAATTTCTGGTAATCAAGTTCCGCATTGAGTTTCACTAAATTACGGATTGTGGATAGCAGCGCTCTGCCAGTTCCCTTATATTGCAGCTGGACCCGGTATCTTTCTTCCCAATCTGGAAAATTTTCCGGCTGGGAAAAATCACTGCCCTGCCATTTGGGCAGATAGATAGGTTCCATATAAACCGCCATCAAATACTCACCCACCCCGGGTAAATTCATTGGAAATATATCCTTCCAGGTTACCTGGACAACCTCGGGCGCAATTAATGTGACCCCCCTCACGCTTTCCGGGTTTTCATTCGCGTACCTGGTGACTACAGGTCCGCCCATCGAAAGGCCGACTAAGTGGACAGGTTCATCCACTTCCAATTCGGAGAGCAGCTCTTCCAATTGGGTGCTGAAAAGGTTGATATCATAGGTAACTTCCGGGCGGTCAGAATAACCTCTGCCATAAAGGTCAAATCTCAAAACCTGATAGCCGGCTTCTTTCAAAGCTAAATAAGTTGGATCCCAAACATAAGCGGGGACAGAAAACCCGTGGACCAGGACAATCAGCGGAGAATCTGCCGCTCCTTCCAACTGGTAATGAACCAAGCCTGCTGACAGTTCAACAAAATCTCCTGCTGCATTTTCCCGCGCTTCGTCAGTCAGCTCCAGTTTTTCTACATCTAGGATCAGGTATAGAATTGCAAACAGCAGGACCAAAGCCAGTAGAATCCACAGCAAAACCTTTCTTGCTCTGTGCTTTCTCATTTTTCCCTCTCTTTTGACCACTACTCCGCTGATAGTCCTCTCCCGGAATTGAAAACAAATCCAAATTTCCAACCTTAAACATAAAATCTATTAACCGCGTTTGGGGGTTAATAAACTTGAGAATCTTTCAATGAATATAATATATCATTGGGGGAACTTAAAAACCTGCTTATACGTCTATATAATATGTTAGGTAAAGGAGCCAACTATGAAAAAGATTTATTTAATTATCACTATATCCATAATCAGCTTGTTATTCGCCGCCAGCTGTTCAATACTGCCCGGAACTGGATCAAACCAGCTCACCGGTACAACCTGGAAACTTACCAGCTATGACGGAAATATGCCTCTCGCGGGAAAAAATATGACCGCATCATTTGATGCCAAGGAAATCCAGGGATCAGCTAGCTGCAACACATACTTCGGTACCTATCGCCTCAAAGGTGATCAAATCTCAATCGGCGAGTTGGGTTGGACCGAAATGGCCTGCATGGACCCTGAAGGAATCATGGAGCAGGAACAAACAATTATGAAATTGCTGTCGGAGTCCAGCTCATATTCTATCCAAGGAGATAGGCTGCAGATTACAACCTCCGCTGGAGAACTATTGATATTTCAACAATTGATTGGGATAGACTAGGGAACTTCCCTTCCTCTCCCGACAGTTGGGATTCGCACTAATTTTTTTTACCTCCAGTTAAATCAATAAGCCTGCCTAGCGAAATAACTGGAGGTGTATTCTTTTAATATCTCCGGTAAATCCCTTGAAACCCGCTATACTTCTCTCAAAACTCCTCTGGCGGTGATATTAAAGATATTGCCCAGTCCCTAAAAGTAACTTGGGAATGATTCCAAATTAAGTTATGATAAATGTTATTGGTAATA
The DNA here is from genome assembly GCA_049644685.1 of Anaerolineales bacterium. GTDB lineage: Bacteria > Chloroflexota > Anaerolineae > Anaerolineales > UBA11858 > B10-G9. Next base: position 47,830 of record JBARSJ010000116.1, on the reverse strand, counting down.
AGCTTATCCAATATTTATCACCTCGCTAAGATTCATCATCAAACTAGACGGGAGTTTCAATGACTAAGGCAACAATTGTAAACCGGCAGCAGCAGCTAAAAGAATCCCTGATTAAAAACGGATTTAAAGCTGCTGCCTTAAATCCCGGGCCTGATTTAACCTATTTTACAGGGCTTAATTTCCACCTTATGGAACGTCCTGTCCTCGGGATCTTCCCTGCTGAAGGAACCCCGGTTCTTGTCCTTCCGGAACTGGAACAGCAAAAGTTATCTGAACTGGATTATGAAATCCGCGCTTTTATCTACACCGAAGACCAATCCAGCTGGCAAGGGGTGATGACTAATGCACTGGCAGAAACAGGATTGAAATCTGGGAAATTAGGGGTAATCCCCCGCCGGCTCCGGCTGCTGGAATTGAAGTATCTGGAAGAAGCACTTCCAGAAGTGGATATTGTCTCTGCTCAACCCATCATAAGCTCTCTGAGGATGGTGAAAGGAAATTATGAAATTGAGTTGATGGGAGAAGCATCCAGGATTGCAGAATGTGCGCTGACTGCTACCTTATCAGGGATCAAACCAGGTGTAACTGAAAAGGAAATTGCCTCAATACTGGTAGGCCGGCTGCTGCATCATGGATCTGATCCTGATCTCCCGTTTTTCCCGATTGTCGCTTTTGGACCAAATTCCGCCAATCCTCATGCTGTGCCAACAACCCGCGAGTTGAATTTGGGAGATCTGGTACTGATCGACTGGGGAGCCAATGTTGATGGATATTTCTCAGACATTACCAGAACTTTTGCCATGGGCGATATTCACCCTGAACTTGAGCAGATAGCAGAGTTTGTCCGAAAAGCCAATGCGGCCGGCAGATCGGCTGTAAAAGCTGGGGCTACTGCCAGTTCGGTTGATCAAGCTGCCAGGAAAGTGATTGACGAAGCTGGTTATGGTGAATTTTTCATCCACCGCACTGGACATGGTTTGGGAAGAGAAGCCCATGAAGAACCATACATAAGTCAATATGATAAAACTATATTACAACCCGGCATGACTTTTACTATTGAGCCAGGTATTTACCTTCCCAGCCGCGGCGGAGTCCGGATTGAAGACAATGTTGTGGTGACTGAAGACGGCTGCAAATCCTTAACTCACCTTCCGCGGGAACTCAGCCAACTTTTTATTGAAGATTAGCTCTTATGGATTCTGGAGACTAAAATGATTATCAAAACCGCTGAACCGTTCTACTTTCCTGGAAATTCAACCGGTTGTTTATTAATTCATGGCTTTACCGGGACGCCAAAAGAAATGCGCCCCCTGGGAGATTTCTTAGCTGATAAGGGATATTCCGTTCTTGGCATCCGCCTCTCAGGTCATGGAACAAAAATGGCAGATATACAGCGCTCTCATTGGCAGGATTGGTCCGGGTCAGTCCTGGATGGATGGCATCTTCTGCAATCCTCCACTGACAAAGTCATTCTGATGGGGCTGTCAATGGGTGGGGTTCTGGCCTTATATCACGCTTCCTTTTTACCAGTTCAGGGTGTAGTCACCCTGTCTACACCTTATCAGCTGGGATCAGACCTTAAACTGGCGTTATTACCATTTTTGACTGGGATATATCCATTTGTGAAAAAAGGCAAATCTGATTGGCACAATCCTGATGCAGCCAAAGATCACATATCATATGAGAAATTCCCCACCCGGGCAATCGTTCAATTCACCCACTTGATCCAGACAATGAGAGATTCACTTCCCAAAGTGACAGCGCCTGCCTTACTGATGCATGCTAAAGGCGACCTGGTTGTTGACCCGGAAAATATGAGCCGGATTTATCAGGAACTCGGCACAGCTGAAGGAGACAAAGAAATGGTCTGGCTGGAAAACAGCGGACATATTGTAACCCGGGACTCCGATAAAATGACTGTATATAATAATGTTCTAAACTTTGTGCAAAGAATTCAGGCTCCAGCTTTATGACAAGGGATTTTAAATACTTAATTATCAGCCTGTTCACCTGGGGGCTAGGTGAGGGCATGTTCATGTATTTTCAACCCCTCTATCTGGAAGAATTAGGAGCTTCTCCTCTTTCTATTGGTGCGATCCTTGGCATAGCCGGTGTGACGATGACTGTAGTTCACATTCCAGCTGGCTATCTCGCTGACCGAATTGGCCGGAGGAAACTCATCTGGGCCGGCTGGCTGACCGGTATTATAACCACCGGTATCATGGCTGCTGCCAGGTCACTCGCCGTATTTTCAATAGGAATCATCCTCTATGCGGTCACACTTTTTGTCATCGCCCCCTTAAACAGCTATGTAACGGCAGCCAGGGGTAATTTATCAGTTGAACGGGCAATGACGACAACCGCCGCTGCCTTTTCTTTAGGGGCTGTCCTGGGACCTCTGGCAGGGGGAAGGATCGCAGGCAGCCTGGGGCTGCGTCCCATCTACTTTATTGCCTTCGGAGTATTTATTATCTCCGGAACGTTGATCCTGCAAATAAAATCACAAGCCCCGGAAAAGTATCTTGGAAATCCTTCTGGTGAACTTTTGAAAAATAGAAATTTCCTTATCCTGTTGCCATTAATTTTTATGGTAACCTTCACTCTGTTCCTTCCCCAACCCCTGGCGCCAAACTTCCTGAAAAATCAGCGGGCAATTTCTTTGCAAACTATTGGTATCCTGGGATCCATAACCAGTATGGGCAATGTTCTACTAAATCTCATTTTTGGATACCTTCCAACACAACTCGGCTTAGTATTGGGACAGATTTTTGTTGGTATATTTGCTGCGCTGATCTGGCAGACAACTCAAATGCCCTTGTTAGTAGCAGCTTATTTTCTTTACGGGGGGTACAGAGCAACTCGCTCCTTATTGATAGCTCAAGTAGAAAAGATGGTTAAAAAAGCCAATCTCGGATTGGCGTATGGAATAACTGAAACCGTTTCCGGGCTCGCCTTCGCCGCTGCCCCACCCCTGGCTGGAATTTTATATTCAAAGAATCCTGATTTGATTTTCAGCACGACTTTGCTGCTGCTCATACCCTCCCTTCTTTTTACTATTTTAAGGAGAAAAATGCTATGGAGTACCTGACCCAACTCTTTCTGCCAATCTCGATTTGGTTTCAACAAGGGGCGGATTGGCTGATGCCGATCATGAAAGGAATCACCTTCCTGGGGAACATTGAGTTTTACTTGCTTTTTATGCCTTTATTGTATTGGTGCCTGGACATCACCTTGGGAATCCGGATTGGGATTATTTTGTTAGTTAGCGGAGGAATAAACGCTATCCTTAAGCAAGGATTTCATACACCTCGCCCGTTCTGGGTATCTTCCGGGGTGCAGGGGTTATCCGAAGGCACCAGTTTCGGATTCCCCTCTGGACATGCTCAAAATGCAGCCAGCATCTGGGGGTTGCTTGCCCTCTCTCTCAACAAACGCTGGGTAAAGATACTCGCCCTGGTTGGAATATTTCTGATCGGTCTCTCCAGGGTCTTTCTTGGAGTTCATTTTCTACACGACGTTCTGGCTGGATGGCTGGTTGGTGCTTTGATTCTATATTTGTTCATTCGTCTTGAACCAGGAATCATCGCCTGGTATAAACGCAGCTCTCCTGGCAGGCGGATATTACTGTTGATAGGGATTACATCTCTATTTGTCCTGCCTGCGCTCCTGTTCACCCCTCCGTTTAACCCGCCAGCGCTGCCATCTGCCTGGCTGGAAACTGCCGGATTAGAAATTAATCCCTATAGCTACGACGACATACTCACCTCTGCCGGTGCATTCTTTGGTCTTGGGTTGGGGATTATTCTGTTTGCTGAGAAAGGGTTTTTCACCCGAAAAGGACCTATCTTGCAGTTGATCCTGCGGTATCTAATCGGCATAGCAGGAGTGCTGCTTTTATATATGGGGCTTGGAAAGGTTTTTCCAGATGACCTGAATCTGATTTCCTATCTACTGCGGTTTATCCGCTACAGTCTCATTGGTTTGTGGATTTCGTTTGGAGCACCCTTAATATTCTCCTGGCTGAAATTGACTGAAATCAAAAAAGAATAAAGGATATTAAGGGACCGGGTCCCTACTCGTCTGATTTACCTGTCAGGATTCCGTACGAATTACTCTTCTTCCTTGTTTTCCCCGATAATCTCATCTGCAATGTGCGGGGGCAGCTGCTGGTAGTGTGCGAATTCCATTTCAAAGATACCCCGGCCTCCAGTCATTGACCTGAGATCTGTCGTATAGCGCTGCATCTCAGCCAGAGGGACCTGGGCTGACACTACGGATCGTCCACCCTTAGTATCCATTCCCTGAACCCGGGCCCGTCGGGTATTAAAATCGCCCAGAATGTCACCCATGTTTTCTTCCGGAACTGTGACCTTTGCTTCCATGATCGGTTCCAAAAGGACAGCACCCGCTTTACGGAATGCCATTTTGAACACCTGTCGGGCGCAGATTTCAAACGCAACCGGTTTTGAATCAACCGGATGCTCTTTTCCGTCGTAAACTGCAACTTTGACATTTACCACAGGATAGCCAGCCAGAACACCTTCTTCCATAATCGTTTTCACACCTTTCTCAATAGCTGGCATATAGTTCTTCGAGATTGATCCACCAAACACCTCGTTTTTAAACTCAAATCTCTCATCAGGTAGAGGATCAAGCCGCATGTGAACTTCAGCAAATTGCCCGGATCCTCCTGATTGTTTTTTGTGGCGGTACTGCGCAGAACCACTCTTGCTGATCGTTTCCTGGTAGGGAACTTTCGGAATCCGGATATTCAAATCAGTCTGGAATATGTCTTTTGCTTTCCTGATCGCAACATCAATATGCTGACCGCCCATACCTTCCAGAATGGTCTCTTTTGTTGTCGTATCCTGTTTCCAGGAAAGAGTCATATCTTCCTCACAAAGGCGGGTAAGAGTTGGGCTTAACTTAGCCGAATCTGCCTGGGTTGCTGGAATTACCGCAACCCGGTAGAGAGCTCTGGGATATGAGGGAATTGGAAGTTTTACAGGATGGCCTGCATCTCCCAGGGTATGGCCGGTGGAAGTAACATTTAGTTTAGGAACAGCAACGATATCACCTGCGTGCACATTTTTCACATCCAACTGCTGTTTTCCGCGCATTACGGAAATATTTCCAAAACGTTCCTCTTCACCTTCCTGATGATTCCACACCTTGCTGTCTGAACTGACAGAACCGGAATATACCCGGAAGTAAGTAATTTTTCCCACATAAGGATCTGCTGTGGTTTTCCAAACATAAGCGGTATATGGTCCTGCATCGGTAGTCTGAAGTTCTTCCTCGCCTTTTGCGCCTTCTCCTGACACTGGACCAAGTTCACCTGGTGCCGGCATCAATTTTATGATTAAGTTCAGCAAAGGAGCCATTCCTACATTGGCAGTTCCTGAACTTGCCAGGACAGGTACAAAGGTTTGGGTCATGATGGCATTTTTTAAGCCGCTAATGATTTCTTCTTCAGATAAGGTTTCCCCTTCCAGGTATTTCATCAACAGTTCATCGTTGCCTTCAGCAGCAGCTTCGATGATTTCCATCCGTAGTTCTTCAACCTGATCGTGGAATTCTTCCGGGATGTCGACGGATTCTTTACCATCCCCCTTATAGGCTTTGTTATCTAGAATATCAATTACCCCACTGAAGTCCGCTTTTTCTCCCCAGGGTAATTGCAGGGGTAATAATCGTAATGATGTCATCTGGCGAACTGATTCGAGAGCTTTTTGAAAATTCGCGTTTTCCCGATCCATCATATTAATCAGAACAAAACGCGGCAAATTAAAATCATCAGCATAAGACCAGGCGAGCTCAGTGCCCACTTCTGCGCCGGCGACAGAATCTACGGGGATTATCACTCCATCAACTACCCGTAAAGATGAGATGACTTCCCCGACAAAATCTGTATATCCCGGTGTATCCAATATGTTGATTTTATTATTGTTGTATTCAACCGGAATTACAGAAGTGGAAATGGAGATTCCCCGGCGTTTTTCTTCATCCTGAAAATCCGAGACCGTTGTTCCAGCATTGATTTCTCCCTGACGGGTTATAGCGCCTGTGAAATACAGCAGTGCTTCTGCCAGCATTGTTTTTCCAGATCCACTGTGTGAAGCCAGGGCAATATTTCGAATGTTTGGGGTTGAATATTCTTTCATGAAATAAACCTTCCTAGGAAATAATGAAAATTTGTCCTTAAATCATCCAATCAGCGATTGACTTTGTTATACTTAAACTCTGTCAGAAACCTTTCTTTATCAGACTACACGATTTTATGACATCATGGCTCCCTTGTCAAAGCGATTAAGATGATCTTCCTCCCCAAATGGCAGAATCAATTCTAGAAATAATCAGACTGAAAAGGTAAAGTTATCCATTGCCGTGGGTAAATCCAATAAAGATAATTATGCAGCGACTATCCATCCGAAACTTAGTAAAAAGAACAGCTGATATTCAGCAAATGATGGTTCTCGAAAAAATAAAAAAAGCCAGTGCTTCTGAAACTGATTTTGTTAAACTTTTTTCTGCCGTGTCCTGGAACATCAATACCACCGCAGAATCCGTTGAGCGGATAATAACTGGACGAGGAAAATCTGCTGCGGATCTGCCCATCAGGTCCCGCCGGGCATATCAATGGATAAAATTTTTAACGGATGAAAGGCATATTCAAAGACACCTGGATGCTATTCAGAGGGTTTCTATCTTTCTGCCAAATATGCCCCGTTCTCGCCGGTTTAATCAGTACCAGGTCGAGTTTAGACTTTATCACATTGGTCCCCTGTATAAAATCCGGGAGCAAAATAGAACCATCGAGATAGTAGCTCAAGAAAGTTTTTTATACGCTCCGGATCAGGTGCTTTTAGCGCTGTTGGGCACGGCTCTCCAACCCGCGGCTGGATCAAGCAAGCAGATTATCAGAGAATATGCAAGTGGAAAACAATTTAAGCGGGTCCGCGAACCTCTGGAATACCTGTCTGTCACCCCCGGAAGTCTTTCTGCCGGAAAGCATCATGAGCTGGAAAATAGTTTTAACCGGGTAAATCAAGATTTATTCAACGGCAGATTGAAAAAACCTCATCTGGTCTGGAACAACAGGATGACGCGGAGGAAGTTTGGCCACTACCAGGAAGATACAAACACAGTGATGGTCAGCATCAGTTTAGACCATCCCAGGGTTCCGGAATATGTGATCGATTATGTCATGTACCATGAATTGCTCCATCAGAAGCTGGGAGCCCGTTTGAAAAATAAACGAAGGTACACTCACACACCCGAATTTAAAAAGAAAGAATTAGATTTTCCGCGAATCGAAAAAGCACAGCATTTCCTGAGCAAATTATCCCAAAAATAATCCTGCAGCGGACTGGCTCCACCAGGTTTTCACCAGCGCTGAGATTCAATAGAACCGAGTTCTTATCCCCTCGGTCCCTCCTTGTGCTCTCTAACCAGTTCCCTGCGAAGCAGTTTGCCAACATGGGTTTTTGGCAATTCATCCCGGAATTCAATTTCTGACGGAACTTTGTATTTTGCCATTCTCTCTTTGGCCCAGGTTTTTAACTCTTCCTTGTCCAATGATTGCCCTTCCGCCAGGACAATCCAAGTTTTAACAATTTCTCCCCGTTTTGGATCAGGAACTCCCGCTACTCCGACATCCTGGATTGCAGGATGATCCTGGAGAACTTCCTCCACTTCCCGCGGCCAAACCTGGAAACCACCCACCTTGATCATTTCTTTTTTACGATCCACAATATAGAAATACCCCTGTTCATCCATCCGGGCAATATCACCTGTATACAACCATCCCTCCCGGAGTGCGTTCCGGGTTTCAGTTGGCATGTTGTAATAGCCTTTGAAAACCTGGGGAGCTTTAATGATTAATTCGCCAATTTCCCCCACAGCAAGTTCAGTGACCTCATCATCCAAATCGATTATTTTTGCATCCACGTCAGGGAATGGCAAACCGATGGACCCGGTTCGATTTTCTCCAAAATTTGGATTACCGTGCGTGGCAGTTGGAGTCTCTGACAAGCCGTATCCTTCGAATAATACACCACCGGTTAGTTTTTCAAAGGTTTCTTTGGTCTCTCTCAGTAGTGGCGCTGATCCGGAAATACAAGCTTTGATAGCAGACAGATCATATTTGCCCGCTTTTACATCAGCATTGTTATTTATGGCATTGTACAGGGCAGGCACAGCTGGGAAAATAGATGTTTTATATTTATGCATGTTTCCCAGCAAATCTTTCAAATCTCTAGGGTTCGGGACCATTACCAGTGAGGCTCCGGCAGCTAATCCATAGTTCATCCCGCAAACCATACCGTACACGTGGTAGAGCGGGATGGCCATCATAACTACTTCTTTACCCATTTCAGCGCTGGTTAACCAGGAAAGCAACTGTACCGTATTGGCCACAAGATTTCGGTGAAGTCCAATGGCTGCTTTTGGTATTCCGGTTGTGCCACCGCTGTACTGGAATATCGCAGTATCATCAGGTCCAACATCAATCTGCGGTCGGTCATGATCACTATATTTGGTCAGTAAATCCGGCAGCCAGATATCGTTATCTCTCAGAGTTACTTTGAATCCTAACTTCTTCTCTTTTAGAAGGGTAAATAATAATCCCAGGAGAGGAGGCAGCGTTTCTTTAAAATTAGTGACAATTATTTGAGAAATGGCTGTATCAGGTTGAATACTTTTAACCAATTCATAGTAGTTACTCATCAAGATCATGAGCTTCATACCGGAATCATTTACCTGGTGCTTGATTTCTCTTCCTGTGTATTGAGGATTTGTTGCGACGACTATACCGCCGGCTTTTAATACAGCGAAATATGCCATCACAAACTGGGGTGTATTTGGGATCAGGATTCCGACCCGGTCTCCCTTTTTAACCCCCAGATCAACCAGCGCAGCAGCTAATTGATCGGTAATTTTACTCATCTCTTTATAGGAGATTTCAGCACCCTTAAAGATAGTACAAGGTTTATCAGGATATTTTTTTGCTGAATCTTCCAGGAAATGAAATAAAGGGACTGCCGGGTACGTTAGGCTGCTTGGAATACCCTCGTCGTAACAATCATGCCAGGGTCGGTGGTCCATTGTGTTCCTCCTGTATCAAGATTTAGTTTTGGCTATCTTTCAGTATAACAAATATAGGACAAGAAATGTTGAATTTCGTCTATTATTTTATCGGTTGGATCTGCTGCCGCCGAAAACCAATGGATATCCGGATCATTTTCCTGAAACCAGTTTGCCTGCTGCCTGACATATTTGCGAGATTTACTCCTGATCTGCCCCGCTGCTTCCTCTAAAGATATCTCACCGCTCAAGTGTTTTATGATCTGTTTGTAACCAATAGCAGACATTGCAGAAAGCTCCGGCGAGTACCCGGCGTCCAGCAGAGCCTGGACCTCCCCCACCAAACCTTTTTCCAGCATCCGCTCAATTCTTAGGTCTATCCTCCGATACAATTCTTCTCTGGGTCGGTTAAGACCGATTTGTAAAACCTGAAACGAAGAACCATGAGCCTTCTTTTGGGTTGAAAACCTTTTACCGGAAGACAAGATTACCTCCAGTGCCCGAATCATTCTGCGGAGATTTGGTCCATCTATCCCTGCCGCGGCTTCCGGATCCAATTCTTCCAACCTTGCCCGGATTCCATCCACACCTATCTGCTCTGCCCACTGCCGGAGCGTTTCCCGCAACCCCGGATCCGGTTTAATTGAAGGTAAATCCCACCCCTGTACAATCGCTTGAATGTACTGCCCTGTTCCGCCTACCAGGAAAGGTAAATTACCCCTCTGCTGGATTTCCTCTATGACCGCAATCGCTCTGGGCAGGTAAACCGCTAAACTCCAATCCTGATCAGGCGAAGCCACATCAATAAAATGATGAGGTACAAGTTTCTGCTCATCCCTGGTTGGTTTGGCAGTACCAATATTCATCCCCTGATAAAAAAGCCGTGAATCTGCTGAGACGATTTCTCCTTTTAATCGCTCCGCTACCCGGAGGGAAATGTCGGTTTTCCCCACAGCAGTAGGCCCCATGATCACGATGAGTGGCTTTCTTTCCTGATCCATATTTATGAAAAAACACTTTCAAAATGCTGAATGTCAGCAGGATTACCCACTGATAGTTTTTGAATGGCAATCACATCTACTCGCCAGGGATAATCCAGGTCTGGATTGTCCTGCAAATAGGTTTCTATCGCCGCTAAAAGGTGTTCCTGTTTCTGACTAGTGACCGCGTCCTCCGGATTTCCAAATTCCAGGGTTGTCCGAGTCTTAACCTCTACAAAAACCAGGTAATTTTCATCCTCATACTCCTGGAGAGTGATAATATCAATTTCACCATAGGAAGTATAAACATTCCGATCCAGAATTAAATACCCCTTTTTATCCAGGTAGGCGGCAGCTAAATCTTCACCCCATTTCCCGATTTTCTTATTCCTGTTTGCCATATTCCCCTTCCGGAAATCTCTCAAGAATGATCTCATTTCCTATTCCAAGTTTAACACAAGGTCAGGCAATAATTCAGAGAATATTCTATCCACTTCTATGATTTCACCCACTTCAAGGTAGAATTGGATCATGTCAAATAACCGGGACCAGTTTCCTGATCTTAATACCTTAAGTATTCTGGTATCAACAATATTATTGGCCTATACATTAACTCATTTTGTCTCAATTCCAACTCTTCAATACGAGATCACATTCCTCGGTATTTATTTCCCCCTCAAATTCAATTTTTCAACATTAGTTACCCTCCTGGTTGCTGGATTGACCGCGTCCGGATCTGCCTGGATGCTGCAAGATCATCCTGCCAGGGACCGCTACCGGAGTACTGCGGTGCATTGGCTGCTGCCATCGCTCACCTCGCTTGTGTTAATGCTGGCGATTGAGCAGCTACCTTTTGGCGGAATATGGTGGATTGCAGCATTTGCCAGCGGAATTTTATTGATCCTGGTCTTTATTGCTGAGTATATTGTGCTGGACCCTTCTAATCCTTATTTTCTGCCGGCAGAGATGGGGATAACCGCCTTGTCAATCGGCTTGTTTCTGATCTTAGCCATCTCCCTGCATTCAGCTGAAGTCAGACTCTTTTATAGAGTACCTATATTAAGTGTTTCCGCTGCCCTGGTATATCTACGGGTCATTCATCTTCGCCAGAACGGTTTCTGGGCGATAACTCAGGGATCAGTATCTCTCCTTCTGATTGGTGAAATTGCGGCTGGTTTGCATTATTGGCCTATGCAATCTGTAAATTTTGGGATTGCCCTGGCAGGCCCTCTCTATGCGTTAATTGAAATCAGTGACCATTTGCCAGCATCTGACTCGAAACCCCAATTGCAGGAAATTATCTTGCCCTTGTTAATTGTGATTACCTCCTGGGGGATCGCAATCCTCCTCTAAAACGTTTCCCTTCTGATTGTTTTGTGTTAAGAAGATTATCCGAAAGAACTCTCACTTTTTATTTGGAGAATTAATAAGATGCAAAATCTGTTGATAATTGGAATCCTTATTCTGGCATATTGTGTTGGTTCTATCCCCTGGGGATATATCCTGGTTAAAACATTCAAAGGGAAAGATGTCCGGGAAATTGAAAGCGGCCGCACTGGTGGGACAAATACGATGCGGGCATCAGGCTTCTCAATGGGTTTAATCACTTCCCTGCTTGATATCCTGAAAAGCGCCTGTATGGTCTGGATCGCTAAATACTTGTTTCCAGACTCCTACTGGATCCATGTCTTGAGTGCTTTGGCAGCGGTGATCGGTCACAATTATTCCATTTATCTGATCAGAAGGGATCAAAATGGGAAGATCACAATCGGTGGAGGAGCAGGCGGCGCTCCAGCAGTCGGTGGCATTGTTGGTCTCTGGTGGCCCAGCGCATTTATACTCATCCCGGCCGGATATGTCATCTTGATGATTATCGGATATGCGTCTTTAGCCACGCTGAGCTTACCGCTGATTGGCAGCCTGATTCTCCTGATCCGGTTTATTAAAATCGGCACTCCCTGGCAATATATTGTCTTTGGTCTCCTGGCTGAAATCCTAATTGTCTGGGCTTTGCGTCCGAATATTAAACGATTAATGAATGGAACCGAACGTATTGTGGGATTCCGGGCAATATCAAAAACCCAGGAATAACCTACCCATAATAAAGAAGATCCTGCGAGTAAATTAGCAGGACCTTCTTCTTTTTTTTTATTATCCGGGGTTCAGATTTATCAATGATCTAAACCTTGAGGTTCAGTACCGTATTTCTTATGGTACAAATGCCTTAAATTCTGCTGGTGGATTTCCTCTGCTGCACCACCTAATAAAATCCGGCTCTTTCCACAGATCTCAATCGTTTTTTCCTTAAGGTACTCTCCTGGAAAATCGTCCTCAGATGCTTCATCTGCAATCTTTTGTATTGTATCCAGGTAGGTAATGCGGTCTTCAATACTTGTGTATACCTCCCCTCTTAAGATCACTTCTCCGTGCCCCTGGACAACATTTTCAATTGTGAGGGATTCAATTTTTCTTAATGACTCCCTCATTGTATCTGGATCGCCGTCTACAATATGGGGGATCGGCATCCACACATCTCCGGCAAATAAAACCTCATCTTCAACAATATAGACCCCAATACCATCATCACTATGTCCTGGCAGCTCGATAAAACGCAAAGTTTTATCCCCTACAATCAACTCCAGGAAACCGGAATCGATTGTCAAGTGAGGCAAGATAATTTGAGTCTTTTGGAAAACTTTGTCTGTCTCCAGGGCTCCAGTTAAGGACCTCTCCCCAAATTTCTCTAAATTTTTCCGGCACAAGGCGTGACTTAAAACATAAGCTCCCGGGAAGAAACAATTTCCCCAACTGTGATCGGCGTGGTAGTGAGTATTGATCACATAGCGGACATTTCGTTTTAGTTCCTCTTCAATGAATTCCCTGATCGCCAAGGTCTCATCTGGAAAGGCCAGGGTATCAATGACCACTGCCCATTCCTGACCAATTACCGCTCCGGCATTGACCTGGGCATATACATCACTCTGGAAAGTATAAACATCATCAGCAACACGTTCCCGATGAATCATATGTTTTCCTGCCCTCCTTGATTAATTTTTGCTGTTTTTATTGAAAATTTTAAGCAATTTCTACCTGCCAATAACCCAAAGAATAGCATACTTCAAGGGTGAAAGTCAAGAAATTTTAAGATTATGGGAAAAAACAATCTCACAGAATGCCGCTGCACCCTGAAGTGGCTTAAACCAGCTAGTATCAGAAAGGATTCAAGTTCAATTTGGTTAATCTCCGAGATCTTGTTGACTAGTACCATCTATACATGTATAATGCGGAAAATAGAATAAGACAACAAAAATCGAGTAGAGTACACGGTCAGTGAGCTGGTAGAGACGGGAGGTCAGCGGCTGAAAGCCCCCTCAGCGAGTCCCGTGGAATGTCCCTCGGTTCGTTTGTCGAAGAAATTTGAGCTCCTCAAAGAGTAGAACGGCACGGGATTGCCCGTTACAGCAAGATCCTGATGATGGTTTCAGGAACTGAGTGTGGGTGTTAAGAATTGACACCCAAACAGAGGTGGTACCGCGGAAGGTTAATCCGTGCCAGGTCATGGATAAGCCTTTTCGTCCTCAAGGGATGAAAAGGTTTTTGTTTTTAAGGCACTGCTATGGGTAAACAGCTTGGTTTGCTAATTATCATGATTGTTATCCTCACAGGCTGCCAATCAGCCGGGGTAACTCCTGACCTTTTTGAGGAAGGGAACAGCTCGCTGCTAGCTAGTTGGACAATTGAGGTATCCAATTCTCCTTCACTGACAGAGACACCCGGATTGGACGTTGATGAGATACCATCTCCCACGCCTGATTTTTTACCGCCCTCTTTATCTCCATCTCCAGAGGCTCATCCCACACAGCTTGCTTTTACCTATCAAGCTCTACCTGATTTGAAAAGCGGCAAGTATGTTTCTATTCAACAAATCAAGATGGCTACTACAGAAAAAGGGTGGGCTATCGGAGGGCAAAATGATGAATTCCACTACATCCTTTTCTCTCTCGATGGTGGTCGCAGCTGGCAGGATCGAACCCCACCCATTCTGGTTCCATCCGAATTCCAGCGGAATATTGACAATATTATTGCCCATTTCTATGATGAAAACACTGCCTGGGTCTTAATCGATATTACAAAAGATAGCCTGAATGATTCAAACTATCTTGTTTGGAGAACAAAAGATAGTGGACTGACCTGGATTCCAAGTGATCCGCTGCCATTTCCATTGGGTCAAATTTACGCAAATCCCGGCGGTTTTTCGTTTATCACTCCAGAGATTGGTTGGCTGTGGGTACAAACTGAGCTATCTCACATGCATGATTTTTCTTACTTGTTTTCTACCCGGGATGGAGGAGCAAACTGGAAACTGATCAACCGCCCAGGCAACAGTATGATTGAAGTATATCTAAACACCGGAATGGCATTTGCCAACGAAAATGACGGCTGGGTCACTAAAGATAGTCTGGGGGGCGGACTCGGACCCTTTATTGAACAGACCCGGGACGGTGGCAAAACCTGGGAGGTAATTTTCCTCCCCCATCCTGACGGAAACTCTTGGGAAGAAAACCCTCAAAGCTGCCAAACCATCAAACCTACCTTTACTTCCTCCCTAACGGGACTGCTCCTGGCTCAATGTTTCCTCTATGATGCAGACAACCAGTCCTTTAATATGGATAATCCCAGTACCTATATTTTCGCTACAAGCGACTGGGGTGAAAGCTGGCAAGCCGCTGTCCTGCCCTCCCCAGTTGACGAGCTTGTATTTATTGATTTTCTAACCGGATTTGCTCTTGGAAAAGATCACTATCAATCCAATAACGGCGGTGCGGATTGGACCAGGATTAAAACTGTCACCTGGCAGGGGCAATTCAGTTTTATCAGCGCCAAAGAAGGTTGGGCTGTTGCCCGGCGTGATGGTGATATCGCCCTTGTTCATACCATCGATGGCGGGCTCATTTACCAGACAATAACACCAATAGTAATACCATAATCGGAACAATAAAATTTGATCACCCTAACCTGAATGGAGATGTCTATGCTGCCAAAAACTTATGATTTCAAAGCTGCCGAAGCGCGATTATATAAATTTTGGGAAGAGAAGGGATACTTTAAACCTACCAATGACCCCAATCTGCCAGGGCATGATCCCAAACAAAAACCGTATGTTATCAGCATCCCTCCACCTAATGTGACAGGGAAATTGCATCTGGGGCATGTACTTTTTGTCACCCTGGAAGATTTGATGATCCGTCATCAACGCATGAAAGGAGTTCCCACTCTTTGGGTTCCTGGAACTGATCATGCCGGGATCGCCACCCAGCTCCAAGTAGAGATGAAATTAAAAGAAGCGGGCACCAGCCGGGAGGAAATCGGCCGGGAAAAATTCCTGGAAGAAACCTGGAACTGGAAGGAAGAGCATAGCGGTTTAATCATAGAACAAATCCGCCGCCTGGGTGCGTCCTGTGACTGGGATCGGGAGAGGTTTACCTTGGATGAGGGACTTTCCAGGGCAGTCCGCGAAGCCTTTGTTCATCTTTATGAGAAAGGCCTCATTTACCGCGGGCCGCGCTTGATCAATTGGTCGCCAACGCTGCAAACAGCTGTGTCCGATCTGGAAGTGGAACACACTGAAGAACAGGGAAACCTCTACTATTTTAAATATCAACTAGCTGAAGATCCCGAGCAATTTATCCCGGTCGCTACTACCCGACCAGAAACCATCCTCGGTGATACTGCAGTTGCTGTCCACCCTGAGGATGAAAGATACCAGAAATTCATTGGCAAAACTGTACTGGTTCCCATACTTGGCCGTGAAATCCCTGTAATCGGGGATGAATATGTAAGCACTGAATTCGGTACCGGCGCTTTAAAGATCACGCCTGGACATGATCCAAACGATTATCAGATTGGTCTCAGGCATAACCTGGAATTGATTTCAATGCTGGACAAAAAAGCCAAAGTGACTGAGGTAGGCGGCCCTTACCAGGGACAGGATCGTTTTGTCGCCCGCGAGAATCTTTGGCAGGATATGAAGAATGCCGATCTCGTTATCAAAGAGGAGCCTTACATCCACCAGATTCCACGGGCGCAGAGAGGAGGCGAGATTATTGAACCTATGATCTCCACCCAGTGGTTTGTGGACATCTCTCCGCTGGCAGAAAAAGCCCTCGAAGCAGTAAAGGATGGACGGATAGAGTTCATTCCCGAGCGGTTTAAAAAAGTTTATTACAACTGGATGGAAAATATTCACGATTGGTGCATCAGCCGGCAGTTATGGTGGGGACACCGAATTCCTGTCTGGTACTGCGCTGACTGTAATGAAATCACTGTTGCTCGCCAGGATCCCACAACCTGTGAACACTGCGGCAGTTCCCAAATTCAGCAAGATCCGGATGTACTGGATACCTGGTTCTCCTCTGGATTGTGGCCCTTTTCCACTCTTGGCTGGCCGGAAAAAACACCCGATTTGGAATATTTTTACCCGACAACCATGATGGAAACAGGTACTGATATTCTCTTCTTCTGGGTCGCCCGGATGATTATGATGGGTCTGGAACTAACCGATAAAATACCCTTCTCTCTGGTCTACCTGCATGGATTAGTCATGGATGAAGAAGGCCAAAAAATGAGCAGGACCAAAGGAAAAACCAAGGGGAAGGTCATTGATCCGATCGGAATTATGGATGAGATGGGAACTGATGCCCTCCGTTTTACAATGATGGTAGGATCAACTCCCGGTCAAAAGACCAACCTCAGTTTACAAAAGGTGGAGGCAAACCGTAATTTTGCCAACAAAATGTGGAATGCTGGAAGGTTTGTGCTTGGCACGCTGGAACATGCTCCAAAGCAGCCTGAAGGAGATCCAGATTGGACCCTGGCGGATTCCTGGATCTGGGCTAAGCTGCAGGATCTGATCCGCAATGTAGATCGGCTCTTCAACAATCACCAGTATGGAGAAGCAGGACGCTATATTTATGAATTCTTCTGGGGTGAATACGCGGATTGGTATCTGGAAATTGCCAAAGAACAGATTTCCCAGGGAGGCGATCGGGCTTATTACACCATCGAAACATTGATCAAGGTCTTAGATATGACTATGCGAATGCTGCATCCTTTCACGCCGTACGTCACTGAGGAACTTTGGCAACATCTGAAAGATGCAGTTTTAAACTCCCCCTATCAAGATCGATTGAGAGAATGGCCAGATGCTTTAATGATCGCTCCTTGGCCTGAACCACGGCCGATTGAAGACTGGGAAGCACCGCAGCGGAAAGATTTTGAACTCTACCAGGACATTGTCAGAACCATCCGCAACTTACGGGCAGAAAAAGGTGTGAAATACGGAAAATTAATACCTGCTACATTTTCAAGTGGAGAGTACACCTCAACACTAGAAGCATCAAGCTACAGCCTAGCAGCCCTGGCGCATTTGGATCATGATCAAATAATCATCCATGAAGCAATTGATGAAATACCCGCGGGGCAAATTGCCCTGGTTGTAGGACCTGTTGAAATTTATCTTCCCCTCAGCGGATTGGTTGATCTGAAGGAAGAAGAAAAGCGGTTGTCGATTGAGTTGGCAGAGACAGAAAATCAGATTAAACGCCTGGAGGAACTGCTCTCGAGTGCTTTCGCCATGAAGGCTCCAGAAAATGTGGTCAATAACGAAAAAGATAAACTTGCCGGTTATAAAGAAACGGCTGCAACGCTGAAAGATCAGCTGGATAACCTGAAAGATCTGACCTGACCCCTTTCATCGCTCCTCATTGGATCTTTCAGGAGGGAGCAGTTAATTAAGCAATCAATAACCAGCAAGTGAGAACAATCATGCTAACTCATCTTTCAAATTGGGTCCAACAGAAATCAAGCGGATGGATGGTGATGGGATCCCTGGTTATTATGTTATTATTCACCATCCTGGTACTCCCTGCTCAAGCAAAGATTTCTCTAGAAAATACCGGGGGGTCAGAAATTCCTGACACATCCCTGCTCTATACCCCCGCTGAAATCTATCAAATGGCAGAAATTTTTGGTCCAGATGGAAGGCAGGCGTATATCTATGCCCGCTGGACTTTTGACCTGGTCTTTCCCTTAGTTTATGTAGGATTTCTCATCACTGGCATCAGCTGGTTTTTAAAACAACTCTCCCCAACTAAAAAGGTGTGGCAGTTTGCCAATCTTTTCCCTATCACAGCTGGCCTTTTCGATTACCTGGAGAATTCTGCCGCGTCCCTGGTGATGTACCTCTATCCTGCTCAATGGACAGGAATCGCCCTTCTGGCAGCGATCTTTTCCGGATTAAAATGGGGATTAATCTTGTTGAGTTTTCTGGGGTATTTCTGTTTTGGGGCAGCTGCCTTTTTCCGCTGGTTGAAAAGAAAACAATAAGGGTTTAATAAACTTGTTAACAATTTCCTGGATGAACTGTTTATTTAATCCCATCCGGGTAAGATGAAATAACTGGATACCAAAAATGAACCCCTGGAGATTTCCATCTCCGGGGGTTTTTGAATGTAAGGATAATACTAAAGAAGTTAAACGGAATTTACTCTCAAATGAGTCAGCAGCTGGGATGAATGGTAATCAAAGTGTTCCTGAGCCCGCTTGATGATTTCCCCGGAGATTTTTTTGAGGTCTTGGTAATTACCCAGATCTTCCAAGGTAAGAGTAGGAGCAAAAGACAAGTTTGGTGAAATCATTAGTTTTCCGGGAACCAACAGCTGGTTCATCACCTGGAAAAACTCTGACAACCTTTGTTTATTCACTCGTCCTTTGCGGAATATTGTCGCAGGATGGTTGATGTATTCATAAGCCAAGACTCCACTGACAAGAGTGATTGCCAATTTGGCTTGGGGAACTTTTCGCAGGAAGAGTCCCAAACTAGATGTCCAGTGGGTTAGTTCCTTTTCTGATCCAGGCATGAAAGCGGGATCAGGATCTATGGAACCCCGGGCAAATACTAACAAGGCACCCCCATCTTTAAGGTGCCGAATTGCTTGCCGGACAACACCCATCCGGATATGGATATCCGGGGCAGAAAAGATCATATGGTTGCTGGTAACCGGAAGTTTTTTTAGAAAAGGTATATCAGAGGAAATTATTTTTAAATCATCTCTGGGCAAATTAGCCGCGATTACCAGTGCATCATAGGCACCGGGATGATTGGAAGCAATTACCAGAGGTCCTTCGGCGGGCAGATTTTCCGTCCCAATTGCTTTAACCCGATCTACAAATTGAGAGATTAACCAGGCAGATGCCCTCTGAAAGCCTTCGTTCACAACCCTGTAATCAAACTTTGTTGCTAATTCTGAAAAGCGTACCATTGGCTTCCAGACCAGTGGTTTTAAGAACGGTCTCATTAATCCATCTTGCCTAAATCCAAGGGATTTGATTAATTCATCTACCAGGTCATTGGCCATAATTTTTATTTTCTTTTCCAGATTTTCCATACCATACCATCCGCTAATAAATATGTGGGATAGTTCTATTATAAAGGTTTATTCCTCTGGAAAACAGGTTTTCTATCTTAAATTAGAAGAAAGGTAAAACACACTCATTCTTATTGTCTAAAACCAAAAACTCGCTTCAAGTTACGGAAAAATGGCGCCGGGGTATAGCGCCATTTCTGATTGTGTATCTTTATTCCCCAAGGCCGAATTATGGTTGACTAACAAAAAAGATGCTTTCCCGGCCTGGATAAAATTCAATCAAGACGGGTGTGCTAAGGAATTTCCTCCATACATAGTCTGAATTCGATTAAAAAATCAACCCACCTAGACTAACAGAGTCAACTCAACATTTGCCTGTTCTAAAAAATTCCTTGACCGATCATCGGGATATTCTTTATCATATACAATCCTGACCAATCCAGCGTTGATGATCATTTTTGCGCATAAGAAGCAGGGTTGATGAGTGACATAAATAGTTGCCCCTTCTGTGATAATGCCGTGCAAGGCTGCTTGAATAATCGCGTTTTGTTCAGCGTGCAAGGTTCGTACACAATGTCCGTTGTCCATTAAACAACCCACCTCAGAACAATGCGGCAATCCCCGGGGACTGCCGTTATACCCAGTGGTAAGAATTCGTTTTTCTTTCACAATAACCGCCCCAACCTGAGCTCTTTCACAGGTGCTCCGTTTAGCCACTTCATTAGCGATATTCATGAAATATTCATCCCAGCTTGGCCTCTGGATTTCAGCTCCCATTCCAAATCTCCTTTAATGCAGGATTTTTTCTTCTCTAAAAGAAGAAAAATCAATTCACCTCAGCACTATTTTAATAAAAACCCGGACTGGATAATCGATTCCCGCAGATGCGGTCGGGAAGGTTTGCAGGATCGTCTGGCAGAATGTTCCATCCATCCATATAACTTCGGTTCCTGATCTTTTTTTCCGATCTGCCTTCCCCGATAAATTCCACTATCAATCATCGCCTGGTCATAATCTTCCAGCAATTGCTTATCCTTTTGTTGGTAGGATTCCCAATGGAGCACAGCGCCGATTGGCAGCCGGGGACGGATGGTTGGTGGATCAATCGGCCAGCCCAGGGTCATCCCTGCAACAGGATAAACCAATTTTGGTAGCTGAAATAAATCAATAACCTGTCCTGGGGCATTGCGGATCGCGCCGATAAAACAGAATCCCAGCCCCAGCGACTCTGCCGCCAGAGCAGCATTCTGCATGGCAATCGCGGCATCCACTGTCCCAACAATAAAGTTTTCCACATAACCGGCTTCCAGGTCATAACCTTGATTTCTACAAACACGCTTTAAGCGGCTGAAATCCGCGCACCAGGTTAAGAATACAGGCGCCTGGGAAATATGCTTCTGACCCCCGCTAATTTCCTCAAGTTTTTGTCTCTTTTCCGGGTCAGTGGTTACCACTACGCTATATGTCTGTAAATTTGAAGAAGTGGAAGCCCTCTGCCCAGCAGCCACGATTTGTTCAATCCAGCCTTCCGGAATGGGATCCGGTTTGTAGTTTCGGACTGAACCATGGTGATGGATTAATTCAATAGTCGGGGTGGTCATAATCTGCCGCCCTCTTGTCTTAAAGGTTAAATTGGATTAACTGGAAAATCTCTTGCTGCTGATCAAAATCCCGGGGGTCAGCACTCACTATATCCACAGGAATAACACTTTCGGCAGCCCTCTTCGTTTACCAAGGCAGCTTGGCCGCATTCCGGGCATAAATCCCCAACTTCCATCCAACTTTCAGGTTTGTTGATCTCAACTTCGATCTCTTCCAAACTGTCTTCCTGGAGTTCCAACCCGGGTTTTTCCAGGTATTCCCGCAAAGCCTGGGCAATACCGTCTGGCAGTGACCTGACCCGATTTGGACCAAATCCTAATGGGCGCCTACCTCCAATTCCAGCATACTGATGGAAAATCTCCTCCAGCCTTTGCCGGGGCGGAATGGGAGAAGACATGCGTAAGATGTAGGATAAGGAACGCCCGATAGCCTCAGAAACCGCAGCAGTATCCGACCCAGCTTTGGCTGTATTGATAAATACCTCAAAGGGCTGCTGATCGCCATTTTCGTTGATAGTGACAAAAGTCTTCCCTAATGGCGTTTGAATGCTGTAGGTGTACCCCTCGAGATGCCGGGGTCGGGGTTTCTTGGTAGCCTGCCATTTCTGGATTTGCTTCTGGGCATCAAGCAATTCAGGTTCGCCAGCTGACAATTTTGTTTCCAGAACCACTTTGTCTCTGGACCCTGTTACATAGACCGTTATCCCTTTACAACCTAATTCCCAGGCCAATATGTATGCTTGAGCAACATCCTCTGGACCTGCAGAGGATGGGAAGTTGATTGTCTTGGAAATGCTGTTGTCAACAAACGCTTGTAATGCTGCCTGAACCCGGACATGTTCCTCTGCGGATATATCATTCGAGACCACAAATGTATTCCGAATCTGTTCAGGAAGTGAGCTTATATCCTGGCAGGTTCCACTTTCAATGGTTGAGTTGATAATTTCTTCTTTCAGCTCCGGGGATAAATCTGATTCCTCCAGTGCCTGTTCAAATAAAGGGCTGGTGTAAGTCAAGTCCAACTCTCCATCACTTTCAACAACATGACGGGTGTAAGCCAGGGCAAACACTGGCTCACAGCCATACCCTTCACACCCGGAAATGGTAGCTATGGTTCCGGTTGGGGCTACAGTAGTCTGGGCGGCATTTCGGATTCCATGTTTTTTAATACCATCATTGATGAGCTGCCAATCCAGTTCTGGGCGGTTCCATTCATTTTTTCCACTTAAAATGGCTTCCGGAACTTTCCAGGTGAGATTATCAGGATCATAGAGGCTGCCTTTAATCGCCGGGAATGGACTTCTTTCCTCTGCCAGTTTAATGCTGGAAAGCATTGCATGATAACGGATAAATTCCATTACCTGGGCCGCAAATATCTGACCCTCAGCAGAACCATAGCGGACGCCTGCGCGGTACATTGAATCCGCCAACCCCATAATGCCTAAACCGATTCGCCTTGCCCTGAAAGCCCCTTCTTTTAATTGTGGTACTGTAGGCACATAGGCATTCGCATCTACAACGTTGTCTAAAAATCGGGTTGCCGTCTGAACGCTGCTCTGCAGGGATTCCCAATCTGGCGTGCCGTCAGGTAAATAGTGTTGGCTGAGATTAATTGATCCTAAACAGCAATTTTCATATGGACCAAGAAATTGCTCTCCACAGGGATTGGTGGCTTCCAATTCATAAAGATGAGGAATTGGATTCTCACGATTTGCTTGATCAAGGAACAACAAACCCGGCTCGCCATTATGGTGCGATTGATAAACTATTTTATCGAACAGGTCCCGGGCACGGATTTTTCTATAAACGATAATCGGAATGCCTTCAGCCTCAGCCTGATCGAGGGTTCCACTGAATTCTCTATAGGCAGGATACTTAACGTCCGGGAAACGAAGTTCCCACCAATCATCATTCAGCACAGCTTCCATAAATGCATCGGTGATACCAACAGAGATATTAAAATTGGTAATCTCTGTTTCATCGGTTTTGCAGGTGATGAAATTCTCAATATCTGGATGGTCTACCCGGAGAACTGCCATATTTGCTCCCCGGCGGGTTCCTCCCTGAGCTATTTCCCCAAAAGCTTTATCATAGACTTTCAGAAAACCGACTGGTCCAGTGGCATGGCCAGAAGAAGCTTTTATCAGGGATTTGGCTGGTCGAAGTCGGGAAAAAGAAAAACCATTACCTCCCCCTGTTTGTTGAATCAATGCCGCATCCCGCAGAGTCTGAAATATTCCATCACTCCATTTCCCCATATCGTCGCTGATCGGGAGTACGAAACATGCAGCCAGCTGTCCTAAAGGGGTTCCTGCTCCGGTAAATGTCGGGGAATTTGGAAGAAATCTTTTTTCTGCCAACAATTTGTAAAAGCGTTCCGCAGTATCTGCTACATTTCCTCCCCAATTTTCCTCAATTGCGGCAATGTTATAAGCAACCCGCCAGAATGTCTCCTCTTTGGATTCTATTGGCTTGCCATCTTCCCCCTTTCTGATGTAACGTCGTTTAAATACCTCAAGCGCGTTATCAGACAAATCCACTTCAAGAGCTCCAGCGGGAAGGGAAGGAAGTGTTTTAACACCTTGAATTTGAACTTGAGGATCGACGTTTTTCACCATTGAGGTCTCCCAAAAAAGAATACAAGACATAAAATACTCAAGCAGGAATATAAAACTTGTTTCTTAAATAACCCCCACCTGTGCGGGTGCCGTGTACATTAAGCCTTATATCTGGTTGAGTGGTGGTATTCTAGCATACCAATACTGATCTAGCAACCCACCAAAAGCGATATCAACCTTAACTTTTTAGGGTCTTGGTTTTTGTTAAGGTAGCACCTTCGTCATAATTGGAGCCGATATAAATCAAATCAGGTGGATGACATATTTCCTCCTCCATCTTTCTTAAGCAAGGGTGAACCTTAAATTCTGCTAGCTGGTGTTCATATTGAAAAAATCCATTCGTGAAATACCCGCAAAAATGTTAGAATAAAAAACCAAATAACACCAATTGGAAAATAACCATGACCTTCTCACCTGAATTTATTACCCTGGATCTTAACTTTCAAAATTGTAAAAACGCCATCGCCAGTTATCTAATCCCCTACCGGGAAGGCATAATTCTGATCGAAAGCGGTCCGGGGTCAACCCAAATGCAGCTGCAGAAAAATCTGAATAACCTTGGATATGATCTGCAGGAAATCACCCATGTTCTACTCACCCATATCCATCTTGATCACGCCGGGGCAGCTGGGTGGCTGGCCGGACACGGCGCCCATATTTATGTCCACGAACGAGGTGCACCTCACCTGCTTGATCCTTCACGGCTGATTGCCAGTGCGACCCGGATCTACCAGGACCAGATGGATATCCTCTGGGGTGATTTTTTGCCTGTTCCCAAGGGTCAACTGACTTCCCTCACAGATGGAAATGAAATATCCATCGGTTCTTACAATTTCCGTACCCTGGATACTCCCGGCCATGCCAATCATCACATGGCATATTTAGTGGATGATATTTGCTTCAGCGGGGATGTAGGTGGTGTCCGGATCAGTAACCTGGGTTCCCGTCATTTGCGTGTTCCCATGCCTCCGCCGGAATTTCATCCTCCGAAGTGGCGAAAATCCATCGAGCGATTAAAGAATGAAAGGATATCAAAAATCGCCCCGACTCACTTTGGTGTTTTTGATGATGTCGATTGGCACCTGGACACAGTATTACAGGAACTGGATGCAGCTGAAGAATGGATGAATAAAACGATCCCGCTGGACCTTCCAGTAAATGAACTTCGGGAGGAATTTGGCCAGTGGGCGCGTAACCGATCCATAACTCTGGGAGTAAATGAGGTCACATTGGATTCGTTCGAGAAAGCAAATCCTTCTGGTATGTCTGCTGACGGCATCAAGCGTTATTGGGAGAAATATATCAACATCGATTCCATTTCCCGCTAAATCCGCTTAATCTCCAGCATTTCCACTAATTTACAGCCCTTCGTGGAGAAGGGCTGTATTTGATTAAACCCTTGCTATTCATCCCGATGGAGTGCAACTTATCCCAGTTATTCACGTATACACTACCGACAGAAATTTCGTTCGTGAATATTTAACATTAATAAAATAAGGAGTTGTTATGTCTGCAAAACGGAAGTTATTTATAATCTTAATCCCTCTTTTCCTAGTATTCACCTTGGGTTTTGGAGTTGCAACAACTGCAAAAGCTGTTGAATTTGATGAGGATGGCATAGTTGAAGCGGGCGAGGTCATTGATGATGACTTGTTTATCGGTGGAGATACTGTACAAATTAACGGCACAGTTAATGGCGATGTGATTGCTTTCGGGTCTGTGGTAAAGGTAAATGGCATTGTAAATGGCAGTCTGGTCACTGGCGCTCAATCCATCCTTGTTGACGGGATAGTTGATGGCAGTGTTTATGCCGCATCCAGTACAATCACGCTTGGATCTGAAGCAGAGATCGGTCGAAATCTATATTATGGAGGATTTAACCTCTCTGCCGAATCTGGATCAATTGTAGAAAAGGATCTCCTGGTTGGTGCCTATCAAGCCCTGCTTTCCGGTCATGTTGGCCGGGATGTCCGAGCAGGAGTTGGTGCCCTGGAAATTAATGGTTTTGTGGGGAATGATGTTTACGCTGAAGTTGCCGGGCCAGCTGAAGGACAGCAAACTTATTTCTTCCCCGGCGCTCCCGGTGTAGAAACCTTAGTACCTTCTGGAATCCGTATCTCAAAAGATGCAGAAATTGGAGGGTCCTTAAAATATAAAAGTTCGGTAGATCAGTCTGCTGCGATTGAGATCTCCCCAGCAGGAGGGATCACGTTCGAATATGATCCCGAACTAAATCCTCAATATGATCCCGACGAAATTGGCGAGATCAGCTCAAGTGCTTTAGTTATCTCCTGGTTGGTAAAACAGGTTCGTGTCTTTATCACTTTGATGCTGCTCGGTGGATTGATTGTCTGGCAGGTACCTGCGCTATTGAATAGAGTCGGTGAAAAAGTGGAACGAGAATCAATGCCCTCCCTGGGATGGGGTTTGGTATCTGTTCTGATCGTTTATATCGGCGCATTTATTGTCGCAGGATTAATTCTTGCTGGAGCGGTATTTTTCGGAGTTGTCACTCTGGGCGAACTATCAAGGGTTATATTAACAGTTGGGTTCTCGAGCCTGGCTTTGATCATGGCAGCCTTTGGACTCCTTGTATCTTACGGCAGTAAAATTGTTGTCGCTTACATGGTTGGGAAATTGCTCATCCGCTGGTTAGCGCCCAAGTTTGAGAACCAACCGATCTGGCCAATGATAATCGGTGTGCTGCTTTACACTTTCCTCAGGGCTATTCCATTCGTTGGTTTTACAATTGGAGTATTTGTTACCCTGATTGGTATTGGAGCAATGTGGCTGGCATATCGGGATTACAAGCTGCCGGGATCCTCTTCGGAAGGTGCAGTTGAAGCCAAACCAGCATCCTGATCTCTACTAGAATAAAGAAAAAGCCTGGAGAAATACTCCAGGCTTTTTTGATAGCTAATCCTCTAAGTTATTCCCCCAGGATTTGAACGACCAACTTTCGTTGACGATGCCTGGTATCAAAATCAACCAGGACAATTTGCTGCCAAGTCCCCAAAGTCAATTTCTTTTCAACAAAGGGGACAGTGAGCGAAGGTTTCAGGAGCGCTGCCCTGGCATGGCTGTGTCCATTCCCGTCTCCCCAGCGCTGATTATGGGCATAATCCCGGTTTGGGGGAAGAATGTCATTAAACAATCTCTGTAGATCCTCTACACAACCAGACTCAAACTCCAGTGTTGATAATCCGCTGGTAGCTGAAGGTGTGAAGATTGTGACGATTCCATTTTCCAGGCTGCAATCCGAGATTTTGGACTGTATCTCGGAGGTGATATCCAGAATATCCCCGTTCCCGCTGGTTTGTATCTGAATGTACATTGTCTCTACAGTCATATTCACCCTTTGCCAACTTTTCTAGGCTCCCCTTAATTCAAAACAAGGGGTTATTTGTTCAAGCTAATTCCAGATAACGGCTGATTTCCCAATCTGTCACTCTGGTCCGGTATTCATCCACTTCTGCCCATTTTGCCCGGCTGAAAACACCGCATATCGTTGAACCCAGGGCATCTTTTATCACCTGATTACTTTCAAATTCATGCATGGCTTCAGCCAATGATCCCGGCAAGGAGGCAATGCCTTTTTCTTTCCGTTCATCCTCACTCAGATTCCAGATATTCAGGTTGTTTAATGGAGCAGGACAGGGTAATTCCTGGTTTATTCCATCTAATCCAGCTGCCAACATAGCTGCAAAAGCCAGATACGGGTTTGCGGATGGATCCGGACATCTTAATTCCAGACGGATTGATTTATTCCGACCGGTAGTATGGCGCGGAAGCCGGATTAAAGCGGAGCGGTTTATCTGAGCCCATCCTATGTACACCGGAGCTTCATACCCCGGGACCAAACGTTTATATGAATTGGCAGTTGGCGCAAGAATTGCGGACATGCCCCGGGCATGATTAAGCTGCCCGGCGAGGAAATGATAAGCCAGTTTGGAGAGATGGTTTTCATCCTCAGGGTCATGGAACAAGTTCTCCCCATTCTTGGTAAAAATTGATTGATGTGTATGCATTCCTGATCCATTAACACCGAATATCGGTTTTGGCATAAATGAAGCAATCAAATCATATTTAGCAGCAATCGCTTTTACCGTATACTTCATGGTGATCACATTGTCCGCAGCTTTTAGTGCTTCCCCGTATCGGAAATCAATCTCATGCTGTCCTCGGGCAACCTCATGATGGCCCATTTCAACATCCAATCCCATCTCATCAAGCGCGTACATCAACTCGGTCCGGACCAGCGTTGCCTGATCGCGAGCGGAAAAATCAAAATACCCACCCACATCATAAGGGACCGGATGCATACCTTCTTCTCCGTTCCTTTTGAATAAAAAGAATTCGGGTTCCGCGCCAATATTAAACACCCATCCCTTTTCTTCCAGTGTAGACAGCATTCGTTTCAGGGCTCCCCGGGGATCTCCTTCAAAAGGTTTTCCGTCCGGCTTGTAAATATCACAAAACACTCTGGCTCTCTGCAAATCCTTTGGATTCCATTGTAATACTGCATATGTAGCTGGATCCAGTACTAATCGCATATCACTTTCCTGAACTCTGGCAAACCCTTCTACAGATGATCCATCAAACCAAACCCCATCCTCCAGGGCTCCCGGCAGTCTTTGAGGGGTGATATCCACACTTTTTACTGATCCAGTGACATCAGTAAACTGCAGTGATATAAATTTAACATCATCTTCTTTGACTCGTGATAATAATTCCTTGTTATCCATATTTCCTCCAGTAGTAAGGACAATAGCACCTGTCATGAATAAATCAATGCGGTGGCTAGCTAAAACAATTTAACAAAAAAAAGCACGCTTGGGCGTGCCTTTAATTCTTGATCAGGTCTAACGGCAGCCCTTCCCTTTTTAATCCAGAAAAATGGGAATTCATTCTCTGAGCCATTAAAGGGCATTTGTCTCATCCGTCACCAGATGGTTTTGAGCCGCTTTTTTTCGGGAAGGATAAAGAAGCCCATGGCCGGGCTTCAGAGGCATCCGCTGATCCTTCGATCTTCACTGCAAGTTACTGCAGTTTAGCATTCCCCTCGCGGGGAAGAACCTCCACCTCGTCACCTCAGAAAACTGAGGCTCAGCCGCTGTTAATCCTTCGTTATTTATTTGTTAAGTTACTGAGGGTGATTTTAGCAAGTGTCCTCTCCCCTGTCAAGCAAAATTTAGTATTCAGTGATACCAAACCATTGCGGGAAGAGAAATTTGCTCCAATCAATCACTCAATATATGAACAAACATATATCGATTCTTAGAAAAAATTAATTCGTAATTTCCTTGTTTAATATTTTGTTGAATTTCCGCTACGACTTCATCATTATCTTTATACAATGAAATCAACATATACTTTACATCAGGATAATCAGCCCGTTTTTGTTGGTAAAAATTGTAATCTTCAAACCCCCCAATTTTTACTTGTAATTGTTCGAAACCAGGTAAATACCTGAGAGGATAATTTGTAAAAATTGGTGCCAATTTTCCTTTTTCATCGAAATGATGATAAATCAACTGATTAACTTCAGACTCCAAAATAAGTTTTTGGTTGTTAGTCTGGAGATCAATTAACATACTGCTGGGAACAAGCAGTGCAGCACCAATAATAAGGATAACTATTGACCCCAGTATTATTTGAGCTTTCACCTTCTCAATTTTCCATTTCGAAACCAAACCAGTGAAAACTCTAATCAAACCATCCGCCCCCAAACCGGTTGCCATCCCCAGCAATGGTAAGGCTATCGATAGATTTCTCGTGTATTTACTAAAGAAAAAGGCCCAAATTAACGTATAGGGAAACATAATTAACAAGACAATCTTTCTATAATCTTTTTCAATTAGCGGAAGTGTAATGATAACAAAAGGATAAAGATAGAAGTAAACACTAAGATCTTTATAAGCTTTTACCAGACGCTGAATTCTTGTTAGACCACGATGATGATCTTGGCTAATCAACATCAGAATATTGGTTTTTGCACCCTCCAGAATTCGGATTTCGTTAAATATATACCAGGGAATGAGCAGAGATAATGAGATTAAAAAGAAGATAACTAATTTTCCAATTTTTTCTTTTTGGGTAAGAGAATCGATTTTTCGTAAAACGATCAGGTAGGCTAATAACGGGTATACGGAAAACACAAATAAACCATTTTGTTTTGTAAGAGCCGCTCCAGCAGCCATAATAAATCCCAAGAACACATATTTGATTTTCTTTTCTTCATCACTCATATTTAAGGACTTTAAAAGAAGGTAAACAGTTAAACATGTGAAAAAAACCAGGGGAACATCGACATAACCAGAACTAAAAAAATGTGAATAGAAACGATTGAGAATATATCTCGTTGCAACCAATCCAATAATATATCCTAGATTCTTATGTTCTAAACCCAAATCCAACATTAACAAAAGAATGAATAACGGAAATAGCGGCATGAATCCAATTGCAAAGAATTGGATTATTTCGCTCTGCATAAATGAATAAGTAATCGAGAAATTCGTAGGAATTAATTGGGCATATCGTTTGGTATCTAAGGGTTGGGTATTTGAAAACCACTCGACAGCCCACTGATTCCAGGAGACTACCGAATCCCAGATTGTGAAAACAGAACCAAAACTGGAAACAAGAATATTTAATGCCCAAATCAAGCAGATTATTGCCCAAACAACAAATACACTAGCGATAATCCTATAAATCACCTTTCCAAAGACTGGTTTGGTTTCGGTATCTTCTCTCCCGATCAGGGATTGCAGTTCTGAAATAATTTTCTGATAATATCGCCCCAGAATTTCTCCGATCGGTTCTTTTAAGTCAGCTGCAAAAAGATATCCAAAAACCACTACTTCACAGATAAATAATAAGTAATGTAAAACAGGGAAATTAATGCCTAAATGAGTCAGGAGAACAACAAATATATGGTTAAATATCAAACTTAATGCAAAAGATAAAACCAGGTTTTGAATAAAACCTTTATTGACTTTATATATCTTCAGAATTAGCAACCCGGGCAAGAGAGTTATTTGAATAATTGACACTAATCCCAATAAAAACATCTTAATCTCCTGATTATTCTTGACTTAATTTATCCAGTCAATTGTTAATTTCGCCTATTGAAACCATAATATACTTGAGCGGAATTACTGAGAGCCAGAGGATTACTCAGGGTCAATATATCGATCTCTTAATCAATAAGGTCCTGAGGTATTATTTTCTTGCAACCGTTATCATGTTGATAGAAAACATAAATCGTTCTCTGTAGATGATTTTAAAACCAGCTTCCTCAAGAAGAGTTGCAACCTCTTTCACCTGCAGACCAAATACCTCTCCTTCTTTCATGCCTCGTTCCCTCTGATCAACATCCCAGGGCTCACGTAAACGATGCCAAATTTCCGAAATTAGCGGGGTGATCATTGTAATAACTATGATTCCCTCATCTTTGAGTATTCTGTTTGCTTCTTGAAGGACTTCCTGTCTATTTGGGATATGATTTAATGATGCAATAATTGAAACTGTATCGAATTCTTTATCATTTACCGGCAAATCAGCTGAATCTTCAACAATTAAATCAACATACCCCCACTGATAAACATCTACGCCAACGCCTTCTCCCTTATAGGTTTTGACTAACTGATTAGTGCCACATCCAATATCTAGCAGGCGCCCTTTTATGTGTGGAATTACAGTGCGGATGCGCCACTCCATAAGAAATTTGCCTAATTTATCTTTCATAATTGAGTCCTGGGTTTTTATTTCCGGTCATTGTAAAGGTCTATCTTTAGGCTTCCAAAAAGTTATCAAAACATTTCCAGATAAGCCTAATAAAATACTAAGAGCTATATATATCAGATGTGAGTTAACAGCGATATTCAAGGAGTCATTGTAAGTAAATCCAAACAGAGCAAATGCAGTAACCCAACTTATTTCATGGGATCCAAGATTGGCTATTCCTTGAATAGGCGATAAACTCAACAGCAGTGTAATGATAGTAATCATGAATACTTGAGTAATAACAATTGAGAATCCCAAACTTTTAATGATAAAAAAAAGGGTCGCTTGAATACATATCCATATCAAAGAAGTAAAAATCAGAGTACGCCAATATTTTTTCTGCCGGTCAATTCTAAGAATTTCTTCAAAAATTCTTAGAATTATCTGACGAATTCTTTTCATAACAGCTTTCCTCAAGTTGATATTCATTACCTGAGAATTTAGTATTTTGTCTGGATTCCGTACAAGCCAGATAAAAAAAAGCCATAAACTAAAAATCACCATGCTTAGTAATCCTGCTCCATAACGCAGCCAACCGGAAAGGTTCGTCCATTGAAAGATTAACATTGCGGGTATAAGGAGCGCGATAACCATAAAATCCGTAAATCTGACAACAAGCAAAGCTGCTGTGCTTTTTACAAGGGGTACATCTAAATGTTCTTTAATCAATAATGGAAATGATGCCTCACCAACTTTAAATGGCATCAAATATAGATACATTCCATAAAGATTTGTAATTCCTAATATCTTAAGGAAAGGAAAATCTGCAAGATCTAAGATTGAAATAAAACGCATGGATCGAAAATAATAATTCGCGATCTGGAATAATAAAGCAACAATTAACCAATCCCAATTCAGACTATTAATTGTAATCCAGACTTGCTGCCAATCTAGCTTTAGAAGCACATAACCAATCACTATCAGTGATACTACGATGCCAAGATAAATCCTACCTCTTTTCAATGGTCTGCTCCAACAGCTAATATCCTGCTTTTTTTCTTAAATCTGTATTGTGAGGATCTGGAACAACTAGATGCCCATAGCTCCATAATTCTCCACGTTTGAAAATGGGGACAATCTGAGATCTACGATTCTTTGAATTCATCACTTTCGGTGGATTTTTCGCTCCATAGGTACCGCAAATGAGCTACTTGCTCTGAGACGAGGCCAACCATAAATATCACCACAGAAATAGTCATCAACATCG
The DNA here is from genome assembly GCA_049644685.1 of Anaerolineales bacterium. Classification (GTDB taxonomy): domain Bacteria; phylum Chloroflexota; class Anaerolineae; order Anaerolineales; family UBA11858; genus B10-G9. The sequence goes on along the minus strand of JBARSJ010000116.1, from coordinate 15,130 downwards.
CAGAAGTAGGCCCGTAGCGAGTATTCAGGAATATCACCTTGTATAATCCATAACCAAATCCGGTTAAAAACATTAATATGCTTACCGGAATGAAAATCTTAAGCGGAGAATAATAGGTGGATACGCGAAGAATAATCATTAAAAACCTCATTCCGTCGCGGACAAGTTTAATCTTGCTCTTTCCAATTCGTCTTTTCCCCTCTATCGGGACATACGCCAGACTCAAACCAGACCGCAGGACCGCTAAAGTTATAGTGGTAGGATAAGAAAATTTATTTGGCAGTAAATAGACAAATTTCTGGGCAACATCCGCTTTAATCGCCCGAAACCCGGAAGTCAAATCCTCAATTTTTCGTCCGCAAACATAAGTCGCCAAAGCATTATATATTTTATTCCCGAAATCCCGGCGGAGATCAGTTTCAGACGTCTTTGTCCTTGCCCCAACGACCATATCATAGGGTCCTAACTTTTCCAGCAGGCGAGGGATATCTTCCGGGGGATGCTGCCCATCCGAATCTAACATGACAATGACATTCCCTTTTGCCTTGCGAATACCTGTTTTAATCGCAGCGCCATTTCCGATATTTTCCGGATGTTGAATTACACGTGCCCCTGCTTCTCGCGCTAAATTTGCTGTCCCGTCTCCTGATCCATCATCCACAACCAGGATCTCATATTTGAAACCCAATTCATTAATCACAGATTGGATCTGGTTAACAACCTGACCAATAACTTTCTCTTCATTATAAGCAGGAATGATTATTGAGAGATAATCCTTATTAGAAATCATGTGAAAAGTATAACATTAAGGTCTCTGAAAAAATATCACAAAATGTTACGAGAATAATAATAACAACTAAAATGAATACTGTAAGGTTTGTCGTTATCCAAACTTTACACATCACCAGGTAAAAGATATAATCTCCTACAATCAAGGGGGTGGTTGAGTCCCGGTGGGCTCCCCGGTCTTCAAAATCGGTGGCGGGTCGTAATGCGAGCCGCGGTGGGTTCGACTCCCATTCACTCCCGCCTTTTACACGTTTTTTCCCTCCCCTTATGAGCCTATCAGAAATCCCTGAAGAGACCCAATCCCAGATAGAAATTCTTGTCATGGTTGTCAAACAATTTTTTACTATTGATCATATGACTCTGGGAAAAAATCAGGACGATCATATAATCGAATTTGAAGGTTTATTAAATCAGCCTTCACAGGAAGCTTATGATTTTGCAGCGGGTGCTCTTCATCCTCACGGGATTACTCCCTACTTCAGAATAAGCGGCAATAAACATAAGGTCATTCTTAAGAAAGGCTTATCCCAACCCCAAACCCCTAAGAATCGGGTAAACCTGATCCTGTTTTTGATCACATTTGCCAGCATTATCTTTTCCGGTATCATTACATCCTACACCGGACCTAAAACACTCGATTTTTCCATCATTTGGGCTCATGTTAAAGTTAATCTGGGGCAGTCCATTGCTTTTGCTGTCAGTTTGCTCAGCATCCTGACAGCTCATGAATTTGGTCATTACTTTGCCGCCCGGATTCATAATACAAAAGTTACTCTGCCATTTTTTATCCCCTTCCCAATCAGTCCCTTTGGAACTATGGGAGCTTTTATCCGGCTGCTCGAACCTCCGAAAAACAAGCGGGTTCTGCTCGATATTGGTTTGGCAGGTCCCATTGGTGGACTGGTTATCGCAATTCCAGTTCTGGTCTATGGTTTAAACTTATCCACAATTGTTAATCTCCCCTCTGTTTTCCCTGATGATTTCATGTTTGAAGGAAACTCCATTCTTTACCTTTCTTTAAAGTATTTGGTACACGGATCTTTGCTTCCTGAGCCATTATCTTTCCAGGGAATCCATCCTGTCATCTACTGGATTCGTTATTTCTTCACCAGTCTTCCTCTGCCCTATGGCGGTACAGATGTCTCAATTCACCCTGTTGCTTGGGCAGGGTGGGCTGGATTATTAATAACATCCTTAAACCTGCTTCCTGCCGGGCAGCTGGATGGTGGCCACCTGATTTACAGTCTATTTGGAGATAAGTTAAAATGGGTTCGACCGGTTATCCTGGGGTCTTTGATAATCCTCGGGTTTATGTGGTCAGGTTGGTGGTTGTGGGCTTTCTTAATTCTATTTCTGGGCCAGATTAGAGCTGAGCCGCTGGATGAGATTACCGAACTCGATCCGAGGAGAAAACTCCTGGCCAGGATTGGATTGATTATCTTTTTCCTGGTATTTTCACCGGTTCCATTAATCATTGTCTGATATCATTCACTTCCTGATTACAGATATCTATGATCCGTGATCCTTTGAGGATCACGGATCGGTTCATTTTAACAAAAAAACTCCCCTGGAGGGGAGTCGAATTGTTTAAATGAAAACATTATTCTTCTTTTGACTTTGTTTTAGATTTTTCCGTTTTATTGTTATTTGTTTTTGCCGCTTTCTCTGTTGAGGAAGATTCGGAATCTCCACCCGCGTGGTCATCTGACAGCCTGGATTCCCGTCCTGAAGGGGACCGGTTGTCCGTGGCATAAAACCCTGATCCCTTAAATACAATACCGACTGGTAAGTAAACCTTTCGCAAAGTTTCTGTTTGGCATTCAGGACAAATTTTCAGAGGTTTATCGCTGTATTGTTGTCTCCGCTCAAATTGAACACCGCAACTTTCACACCGATATGTATAAATAGGCATAATCAACCTTGATCTGTGTATCTTCAACACACTATCAATTAACCATCGGGCATTATAGTACTTCCAAACAGGAATAGCAAGGGATACGGAGATATACTAACCAACCCGCAGCAAAAATATTTGCCCTCTCAAGGAGATGAGCACCAGTAATCTAAGGGCTTGGGGATGGTGTTGGCGTAAAGGTGGCTGTAGGGGTAAATGTCTGAGTAGCAGTCGGGGTGATTGTCGGCGTTGAAGTAGGAGAAGGCGACGGGGTTGGACTGGGAGTGGCCGTCGGCAGTAGTTTTTCTGCTGCTGTAATTTCCCATTCATCCGGCACATACTCAAGAGGGAGATTCATCAGATTTTGCCAATTAAGAATTGCTTTCTCTTCCTGATCCAGCTTTTCCAGTGTCAGCGCACGCCAGTAATAAACCGCCGCTAAATTCGATTCGTTTTCTGCCAGCTGTTCTGAAATGTTCAAGTAAACTAAACCTAATGAACACTGATTGCAATCGCACAAAATATTACCCAAAAAGAGCGTGACATCAAAATCATCCCGATCAGCCATTCGGGCATTAATTGCTTCTGCTACTGCTTTCTCATGCTCCCCCAATCCAAAATAAACTAAGGCCCGGATCTGATATAAGCTGCTGTTGCTGCCTCCGAGTGCGACTGCCTGGTTGAGAAGATGCTCTGCTTGATTTAGGTCACTGCCAGTTAGATAATAGGCTTTCCCCAGTGAATAATAAAACTGCCACGTTTTTTCCGGAACATAGGCGTCATATTTTGTCAGCATATCCAAAGCTGTGTCTGCTCTTCCTGTTTCCAGTTTCACCCGTCCTCCCACTAGATAGGAAGGAACATAATTGATATCCAATTTTAATGCAGTTTCTATTGCCCGGGCGGATCTTTGGTAGTCATTTAGTTCCAACAAAGACCAGGCCCGGTACAAATGCGCCAGGTGTGATCTGGGTAAATAGTTCACAGCCTGGTTTGCGTCCTCATAAGCGAGTTGAAATTCCCCCTGGTCAAGATAATATTTTGCCCTCTCAATGTATACCTGTCCAAATTCTGGATCAAAAAGCAACGCCTGATCCAGATCCTGTTTGATATCATTTTCTGGATAAATAACCTGCGAAATAAGCGCCCGTCCGTAATATGCAGGGGCGAATGCGGCGTCCAAAAACAAGGCCCGTTCATATTTCTCCAGAGCTTCGTTGAATCTTCCTAAATTTCGCAGGGCTTCGCCAACCAGGTAAACGATATCTGGAGTCTCCAATTGATCTTCGGTAGACCTCATATAGGTCAGCATGGTTTCAAAATCACCCTGTTGATATTTGATCAGGGCGGTTTGGTAGGTTCCATACCCGGGATGTGGTGTTAAAACATAAGCTGGTGTGGGAGTATAGGGTTTCTTCAAAACCCGGCCAATGGGCGTTTGCAGGATAGGATTCGGTGTCCCTGTTAACTGTGCTATAAGCAAGGGGTCTACCGACGGTGTCCAGGTCATTGGAGTAATAGTTAATTTGGGAGAAAAGATCGATCCCCGTCCAGGAAACAGCAGCCCACTAAAGTACAGCAATACGATGATAGTAACCCCTCCGCCCAGGAGTGGAAGGAGCTGTTTGTAGTTATACCTGCTTTTTTTGCGTTCTTTTTTGGGTTTTTCTTTCTTCCGGATATCTTTGAGCTCTTTTGACCAATCCTGTTTTCTAATTTCAGCGGGTTGGACTTTCCCTGGGTCAAGAGCACCAAATAAAATCATTCCCAGCCTGGCTTCCTGGTTTCTAGGATCGAGGGCAATTACTTTCTTTAAACAAAACAACCTTTCTTTTGTTGAGTCCACAACTGTACTCAACAAAAGCCAGTAATCAACATTATCCTGATCTTCTTTCAGGAGTTCTGATAATTTATCTTTTGCCTGAAACCGATCACCTTGTTCTAAGGCAAGTTTTGCCAGGAGAAAACGTTTGTCTTCTGCCATCTTTGATCCTGTAATAATTTGGCGGCTAAACCAGAGTGTAGCACAGGCTACTCGGACGGACAAGAGAGGGTATAATGCTCAACATGAAAAATGAAGTGAAATTCCTGGGCTGGATGGTGTTTGCCCTGGTAATTGCATCTGGCTGTCAACCTTCAGCAACAATACCGACCAATCTCCCTCAACAAATCTCCCCCCCCTTGACTCCTTTCCAGGTGAAAACTAATACGCCAACTGTTACAGCAACCCCGATCATCGCCCCGACTGAGCAGCCTATCTTCTCCAGTCCAACTCCTTTTAAGCATGTCATTCAACCTGGCGATACATTGTTCTGGATCGCTTTGAAATACAAAATTTCCCTGGACAGACTGGTTTCAGCAAATCCTGACATTGATACCAGCATCCTCACTGTTGGCCTCCAACTTAATATACCCTTTGAAGCTGATGAAGATCTATCTATTCCCACTCCCACTCCTTACCCGGTTTCGGTAAATACTCCTACCTGTCTGCTGACCAATGACGGCGGAATGTGGTGTTTTTCAGATGTTCATAATAATCAGGGAATCAGCCTGGAAAACATCTCGGCAGCGCTGAATCTTTACAACGATGAAAACAAACTGGTGCAGAGCTATATTGCCATACCTCCGCTGAATTATCTCTTTCCAGATCAGACTATTCCCCTATCAGCCTTCATTCCACCGCCTCTTCCTGAGGAATATCAGGTTACTGCAATATTAATTACTTCTCTTCCGTCTGGAAGGGATCAAGCCCTGACCGAAATATTAAATCCTGAGATCCGCTTCAATGAAGATAAAACAATTGCGGAAATAACAGGATCAGTCAGGGTAGAGAAATTTACCTCCGATGAAAATCAGGTTTGGGTGGCAGCTGTAGCCTATTCTGATGGATATCCTGTCGGGATCAGGAAATGGATCAGTGCCGGGGAACTTCAACCTGGAGAAGACATCGTTTTTGAGATGAATCTTTACAGCCTTGGACCGTCGATTGACAAAATTCAACTCTTCAGTGAACTCCATTAATTATAAAACCCGGGTTATTTCTAAATTTCACCCGGGTTTGTAATTAAGATCAGATTAAACTCAGGGATTGCCCCAAATAAGGAAACTGTCCCTTTTACAATATTGCTCTCCATACTTGTTCATAAAACAAACCTGATAAGGAATAGTCTCCCCATTCTTGGCATCCACTGGATTCAACTTGAAAAAGGAACATCCTCCCCCGTCTGTCGGTGAGCTTTGATAAGTGATCACACCCGCCTTAGGCGATTCCAGGATAAGTTGAGAATCCATATTTTCCTGCGGGGTATTGTTTTTATGAACACAAGCGCCTACTTCCTGGTGCTCGGAGGATGAGATCTGGGGGAACAGCTCCCAGGTATCAACAACAAATTCAACAACTGCAGTCGGTGCGGCCGGCTCTTCCTCTGCTGGGACAGCTGTGAGTGCCTTATCTGTGTTTCCCCAGATTAAGTAGCTGTCCTTTTTGCAGTATTCCTGACCGCCAATTCCCTGAAAACAAACCTGATAATCAATCGTTGTGCCGTTTTGGGCCTGAATTGGATCCAATTCCAGGAATGAACACCCTCCCGAATCTGTTGGGGAAAATGGATAGGTTATCACCCCTTGATTCTCTGTTGTAACCGTTAACAGTGCCTGGGCATATTCCAGAGGTGAACCAGATTCATGAATGCAGGCTCCGATCTGCTGGTTTTCCTGGGAAGATATCTGGGGTGATTGCTCCCAAATATCCAGCTGGATATCCCGCTGCCTTTGAGTTTCTATTGCTGGTTTTTTTGTTGTTTGATAAAAAGAATCTTTATACTTCTGACCCAATGGTTTCACCCGAACCTGCTGTCCAGGTTCTGCCAGTGCGTCATGCAGCAGGCAATAATTTTCAAAACACTGTTGCCTGACTCCCTCTCGGATTTCTTCATGACGGGAGACCGGTTCACCTGAGATTTCAAATCCAAAGTAACGATCGATGAAATCCATAAAGTAAACCGGGATATAAAAGCCGCTGCCTGGCTCTATCTCTCTAAAATACTCCGTTGAATCTTTCTGGTGCACCTGGTATGGATCACGGTTCAGATCCAACAGTGCGGAAACCGGGCGGAGGGATACACCAAGGGGATTGGTTGATTCCTCATAGAGGACAACATTATGAAAGATCTGCTCGATATTGCCATCGCCTGCCCGGAAGGCTGTGGATAGGGCATCCCCCGTAAATTGGACCCCAAATCGGGATATTGCCTCACCAAAAGGAGACTGGATTTCCTCTCCAGCCGATCGGCTGATACCTGCGTTTTCCACTCCCGGATACTTTGCGCATTCTCCGGCGCATTTCCAAAGACCATAAGGCATCAAATACACAGTTCCCGGGGGATCATCCTCAAACCGGAAGAAGCCCATGGTTTCAAAATACTGTTCAATGGTCTTCTTTTCTGGATTTAATCTGGCTCGTGTAAGTGGAAGCCCGACCCAGCGTTCACCCCCCATTTCATCGTAGAACCTGGAAAATTCCGGCGGGATAATATAGCCATTGATGTATCTCACAGAAGGATTCTCGGGATCGTTGTTTGGCAAATCAGAGAAGCCTGCGTCTATCCCTACTGGATCCAGATAGTAGCGGGGAGAATTATCCGGATCGTAAACCAGTACAGCCCCTTCGAAGTATTGTTTTTCCAGATTTGAACCGGCAACGTATTTTTTATTGGAAATAGGGGGACCAAGGATTTCATCACCCTGGAGTCGATCATACAGTTCACTAAAGCGGGGATCTACAAGGTAATAAGCAGATTGATTGCCATCGTTTCCAGTGCAAGCTGAAAAAACCCCCACAATCAGCATTATTAATATCAAGCGAATAAACTTGTTTAACATCCCCATTCCTTCCCTTAAAGCATAATATTCCAGGGAATTTTTTCTGAGTCAGTCCCTTGATTCTAAACGAAAACATTGATATACGCAATAGTTTCTTTGCTGGTTAGCGGGGAGAAAGAAACCTCAGAATCAATAATAACTATATCAAGATAAGAAATATTAAGTTTTAATTCAATAATTAAAAGGCAAATTAGTGTATTTTTAATCCTCCTGAGTAGGAACCTGCTATTCATCCAGCTAAGAATGACAGTTATCAATTTGTTTAAGTGTATAATTGCTGTTGATCTGATCGGGAATTATTGTATCCTAAATAAAAAATCTGCGGAGGAAAGCGTTTATGAAGGAAATTAAAAACTATCTAAAAAGCCATGAAATTGCGGCTGAATATACCTACAAACAGCAGCCAGTTGTCCATGGGTATGCAAATCGGACCCTGCACATTAATCTTTCTCAGAATACAATTGAGGAAAAACCGGTTACCCAACAAATGAAAGACCTGTTCACTGGCGGACGGGGTTTTGCTCTCTGGTTGTTGTGGAATGCGGTAACCGAAAAAACCTCCTGGGATGATCCTGAAAATGCTCTAATTATCGCAAATGGTCCTCTTTGCGGGACCACGGCGTATCCTGGGATGGGTAAGAGTACCGTTGTCACCCTCTCCCCCCTGACAAATTCAGTTATTGACAGTAATGGGGGCGGATTTTTTGCTCCCTTCTTGAAATTTTCAGGTTTTGACGCCCTGGAAATTACCGGCAAGGCGGAAGAGGATTCCATTATTGTCATAGATGGAAATACCCAGGAAATCCGGATCGAAAAAGCGCCAGAAGAGGTACTTAACACTTATCCGTTGGCAGGAATTCTCACCGAAATGTACGCCAAAGATGCTCGGGACAGAAAAAATGTCTCCGTGATTACGTCCGGAGAAGCTGCCAATCACATTCGTTATGCTGGTCTAAACATCAGCTTCTTTGATCCCCGGCGGGAAGAAGTAAGAGTAAAACAAGCAGCCCGGGGAGGTTCTGGACGGGTTTTCAGGAATAAACATCTCAAAGGTATCGTGGTTCGGTTCAGCGGTCTCACTGGATCTAGCAATAATCCCGCTAAACCAGATCTTATCCGGAAAGCGGGTAAACGAATCAACCAAGAAATCACCCAATATGATGCCCAGCAAAATAACATGCGGGAAATCGGAACAGCTCATCTGGTTGAAATCATGGATCATTTTGATCTTCTGCCTGTGCACAACTTCCGCTATGGCACTCATCCTGATCATGCCAACATTGATTCCACAACCTGGCAAAAAGCCTTTACGCAGGATAAAAGAATGGACAGCTGCTGGCTTGGCTGCACTTTAGCCTGCTCCCATGCTGTGGATGGTTTTGCCCTCAAGACTGGACCGCACAAAGGAGAAAAAGTGCTTGTTGATGGTCCGGAGTATGAGTCCGCAGCCGGGCTGGGATCCAATATTGGCGTGTTCGATCCTGAAGCTATCCTGGAAATCAACTTTTACTGCGATACATATGGGGTAGATACAATTTCGTTCGCCAATTCTGTCGCATTCTGCATGGAATGTTTCCAGGAAGGAATCCTGAACCCTGAGAGGACAGGCGGTATTGATTTAACCTGGGGTAACTCAGAGAGCGCGTTGGAACTGCTTCACCAGATGTCCCGCGGTGAAGGCTTTGGTCTCATCGTTGGACAGGGTACCCGTTATATGAAATCGTATTTTGCCGAGGATTTTGGTGGTGACCCAGGTTTCCTCCATGACATCGCTATGGAAGTAAAAGGGATGGAGATCTCTGAATACATGACCAAAGAATCCCTCGCTCAGCAAGGAGGGTACGGCATGGCGCTGAAAGGTGGTCAGCATGACGAAGCCTGGCTAATCTTCATAGATCAGGTAGATAAACAGCTGCCCACATTTGAAGCCAAGGCAGAAGCATTGCACTACTTCCCCATGTGGCGAACCTGGTTCAGCCTCCATGGTTTATGCAAACTGCCCTGGAATGACATCAAACCAATAAATAACAAGGAGCGGGATCATCCGGAAAGAATCCCTGAACACGTTGAAAATTACACCTGGGTCTATGAGGGCCTGACCGGGAAAAAAGTCACTGTAGAGGATTTAATTGACCAATCTGAACGGGTTTACAATTTTCAGCGTGTATTTAACCTCCGGGTTGGTTTTGGTACCCGGGAACACGATTATCCTCCTTATCGGGCGGTAGGCCCTGTGACAGAGGATGAGTACGAATCCAGACAAGACAGGTATGATCAACAGTTGGAGGACCTGGTTGGTGTAGATCCTGCCGGGTTGAGTACTGAAGAGAAAAGAAACCGGCTGCGGAAATACCGGGAAGATCAATATGAGCAGCTGCTGGATGCTGTGTACAAAAGAAGGGGCTGGTCAAATAATGGCATACCCACCAAAGAAAAGCTAGTCAGTCTGGGTATTGACCTTCCTGAAGTTCTTCAAGTAGTAGAAAAAAACCTCTAACTGTCCCCCCAGTATGACCAAAAAGCTCCTGATCTAACTGTCAGGAGCTTTTTTCTTATTAATTTCAAATGGGTTTAATCTCATTCTTCATTTTCTGGCTCTTGCCGGGAAAGATCAAGATATTTTTTCTTCCAGCTGAACAACAAGTTGAGCGCCTCTAAAGGACTGAGCTCGTTGATATCCAGACTATCCAACTCCTTTAATAGCGGATTCGTGCTGGGGAACAACGACATCTGCTTTGGCATTTCAGGATCCATCATTACAGCCTTGCCTGACGAATCCTCCAGCAGCTGCATAATTTCTTCCGCCCGGAGCACGACAGTTGGCGGCATCCCTGCAATTTGAGCTACATGAATCCCGTAAGATTTATCAGCCCCGCCAGCGGCAATTTTATACAGGAAAACCACTTTCCCATCAGCTTCGCTTACTGACACTTTGTAGTTTCGGATTCCGGGAAGCAGCTCCGGGAGTTCAGTCAGCTCGTGATAATGAGTTGCAAAGAGTGTCTTTGCCCTTTTTTCTGGATGATTATGGATGTACTCTACCACCGACCAGGCAATAGACACACCATCATAGGTACTGGTGCCTCTACCAATTTCATCCAGGATTAGTAAACTGCGGGAGGTAGCGTGATTGAGTATATTAGCGGTTTCAACCATCTCTACCATAAAAGTAGATTGCCCTGCATGGATTTCATCCTGGGCTCCGATTCTGGTGAAAATACGGTCAATCATTCCAATTCTGGCGCTTTCTGCCGGCACATAACTTCCCATTTGTGCCAACAGCACAATTAACGCGACCTGTCTTAAAAAAGTCGACTTGCCAGACATATTGGGACCGGTTAAGATCCTTATCCTTTCACCGGGTTCAAATATCGTATCGTTGGGAACAAACCTGGTCCCTTTTTGTAATTGTTCAACAACTGGGTGCCTGCCGTTGGTGATCTCTAATAGATCCTCTTCAACAACTACCGGGCAAACATAACCATGATTGGCAGCGGTCTCTGCCAGAGATGACAATACGTCAATATGCGCCATGATCCGGGCAGTAGTTACCAACCGATCAATTTGAAGCGCCAACCGATCACAGATTTCATAAAACAACCTTCTCTCGATTTCCTTGATCTGACCCTCAGCGTTGAAAACCTTCGTCTCATACTCCTTTAACTCCGGCGTTATATAACGCTCAGCGTTGACAAGAGTTTGTTTCCGGATATAGTGTTCGGGCACAAAATCAGCTTTGGCTTTAGTGACCTCAAGATAATATCCAAAAACCTTATTATGGCTTACCTTCAAGGTTTCAATACCGGTGCTCTTCCTTTCAACTGCCTCCAGATTGGCAATCCAATCCCTGGCTTCTTTGGTTGAGGATAAATAATTATCCAATTCCTCAGAATAGCCGGACTTAATAATACCGATTTTTCCCAGGATTGAAGGAGGATCCTCTTCAATAGCTGAAGCGATTAAATCCAACGCATCAGAACAAAGAGAAAAACTTTTGAATAGCTCTCCTAGATATTCTTTTTTACCAAATTTCCTGGGAAACAAATCTCGAATTGCTGGAAGCTGCTGCAGAGTCTCCCGGATTCCTACCAGGTCTCGAGGCCGGGCTGTTCCCCCGGCAACACGATTGCTTAATCGCTCTAAATCCTGCAAGTTCTTCAGAGCTTCCCGGGTTTCTGCCCGGAGCATGCCGTCTGCGAAAAATACCGTTACTCCTTCGAGCCTTTTTTGAATCCTCTCTACATCCAACAGCGGTTTGCTGACCCATTGCCTGATCAGCCTTTTCCCCATTGGTGTGATGCTTTGGTCCAAAATGCCTAACAAAGAACCTTCGGCCGAGCCAGACCGGATAGTTTCTGTTAATTCCAGGTTTCTCCGAGTAGCTGCATCAAGAGTCATAAACTCCTGAAGGCTGTACATGTTTAATCCGGTCAGTAATTTAAGTGAGTCCGGCCGAGTTTGTTCAAGATACTGTAAAATTGCCCCCGCAGCCCGAACAGCGAATGGAAAACCGCGTATGCCGTATCCATCCAACGTTGATACCTGGAATTGATTTAGCAGCACATCAACACATCGTTCTTCTTCAAACCGCCAAGCAGGAAAAGAAGTAAAATGGGTGAGAAATCCCTCTTCATCCCAGGATTGATTATCTGGGAGAAGCGCTTCCGCCGGATTTAACCGCAGGAGTTCTGAGCGCACAAGATCCTGCAGATGATCTTCCCGGAGTTCAGTAACTGCAAATTCTCCCGTTGTAATATCCACATATGCAATTCCAGCCCGCCCCTCATCAAAGACAATGCTGGCTAAATAATTATTGCCATCTCCCGGTAGCAAACTTGATTCCAGTATCGTGCCGGGAGTGATCACTCTCACAACTTCCCGGGGCATCAAACCATCTACCGGCACATCACTTACCTGCTCACAAATCGCAATATGATAACCCTGTTCAATTAAGCGTGATAAATAATTTTCTGCAGCATGATGGGGAATCCCTGCCATGGGAATCCTGGTGCCTTTCCCAATATTCCTGGAAGTTAATACAATATCCAACACCCGGGAGACAATCTGGGCGTCCTCATCAAATGTTTCGTAAAAATCTCCTAATCGAAAAAAAATGATTGAATCTGGATATTGTTTTTTTATATCCAGATATTGGCGCCTTACGGGAGTCACTTTTTCTTTCGGCATGATCCAATTCTATATTGAGAGAAGGTAAATCACAAGGGATTAAATTCAGATAATACTGAAAAATTTGTTTATTGATGTTCCAGGATCTTCTTGATAATCGTTTTCTTGGAAACAAATTCATCGATGGAAAACCAGGGATTACGGTTTCAGAGATTTTTGTATTTACTAATAACCTGATGTATAATGTTTAGAAATATTTCCGAATCCGATATAAAAGGAGAAGGGCTTCATGGCTAATGTAACATTCGATCAAGTGTATAAGCGTTTTGATGAGGTTGTTGCTGTGAACAATCTCAACCTTGAAGTTGAGGATAAAGAATTTCTGGTTCTGGTTGGCCCCTCAGGCTGTGGGAAATCCACTGCGCTGCGCTTGCTGGCTGGATTAGAGGATCTTTCTGAAGGAACTCTCAAGATCAGCGACCGGGTAGTAAATGATGTTGCCCCAAAAGACCGGGATATAGCCATGGTGTTCCAGAGTTATGCACTCTATCCCCATATGTCCGTTTACGATAATATGGCATTCGGTTTAAAACTCCGCGATTACCCAAAAGATCAAATTGAAGAACGAGTCCAAAAAGCTGCAGATATCCTGGGAATTACTACCCTGCTGGACCGGAAACCCCGCCAGCTTTCAGGTGGTCAGCGGCAGAGAGTTGCTTTAGGACGGGCAATCGTCCGTGAACCGCAGGTTTTCCTGCTTGACGAACCACTCTCAAACCTTGACGCAAAACTCAGAGTTCAAACCCGGGCGGAAATTACCAAGCTGCATCAAAAGTTGGAAACCACCTTTATTTACGTTACCCATGACCAGGTGGAAGCAATGACCATGGCCAGCCGGATCGCAGTGATGAATCACGGTATTCTGATGCAGGTTGACTCACCCCAGAACCTTTATGACAGCCCGAACAACCTCTTTGTGGCTGGATTTATTGGTTCCCCAGCAATGAATTTCTTTAACGCAGACATTGTTGAGGAAGGAGATGATATCGTTGTAAAAACGAATTCCTTAGCAGTTAAAATCCCGGAAAACCGCCGCGGGGCATTAAAACCATATGTTGGAAAATCAGTTGTATTTGGCCTGCGGCCGGAAGACATCCATGACCCAAACTTTGCCCCTCCCCGCATCGTCTCCCAAACTGTTGAGGCAGAGGTGGATCTCACAGAGTTGATGGGAAATGAAATTTTCTTATTCCTCAAGAGCGGCGATAATGAATATGTCGCCAGAGTGGACCCGCGCACTAGCTACAAGATGGGTGATAAGGTGAAGATAGCGTTCAATATGGACAACATGCACGTCTTTGACAAAGAAACCGAACAGGTCATCAAGTAAGAACTTCTACCCACGCAGCAATCAAAACGTCTCCTCTCCGATTTCTTACGAGGAGATGTTTTCATGCAGGAGGGCAAATGCCTCATTCATACTTAAAACCATTATTGGATAATAACGGATCAAAAATCATTCTTCTTGTCCTGGACGGATTGGGAGGTATTGCTTTGACTCCCAGTGGAAAATCAGCGCTGGAATATGCGAAAACACCCAACATGGACCGTCTGGCCGAGGAAGGCACTCTGGGTCAAACCATTCCCATTCGCTATGGGATCACTCCCGGATCGGGTCCAGCTCATTTGGCCCTATTTGGCTACGAACCGCTTGAATTTGTCATCGGTCGGGGAGCGCTATCCGCTGCTGGTATCAACCTTCCTGTAAAAGCAGGTGACATTGCTGCCCGGGGAAATTTATGCACTTTTGATGGAAACCGTAAGGTAACAGACAGGCGAGCTGGAAGGATTTCTCATCCAGAAGCTGCCCCTATAATTGAATTGTTGAATCAGGTGCAGATTCCAGAGGCAAAGGTGGAAGTCCGCCAGGTAAAAGAATATCGTTTTGTGGTAGTTATGCGCGGAGAAGGTCTTAATCCAGCCCTCAATGATACAGATCCCCAGGAAGTTGGTGTGCCGCCCCTTAAGCTGGAAGCACAAGATCCGGATTCCAAAAGATCCGCTAAGCTGATGAATAAGTGGATTGAAAAAGCCTACCAGTCTCTGGCAGACCAACCGGTTGCAAATGGATTTTTATTACGCGGTTTTGCAACTGATCCCAGTTTGCCCTCGTATGAAGATGCTTATGGGCTGGAGGCTGTTTGCATCGCCGAATACCCCATGTATAAAGGTGTTTCGCGGCTGGTCGGCATGGACGTGATCGAAGGAATTGATGATGGGATCCTGGGTGAGTTTAATGCCGCAAAAGAACACTGGAACGAACATGATTTCTTCTTCATTCATATTAAAAAAACAGACAGTTACGGAGAAGATGGAAACCTGGAAGCCAAAGCAATGATTATCGAAGAGGTGGATCAAGCCCTTCCCGTATTACTGGAC
>JBARSJ010000115.1:0-1830 GCA_049644685.1 Anaerolineales bacterium | reverse complement strand
TCGGTTAGATGTGTGACGAAGACGTTTATAACATGCTGGTCAAGACTTAGCGTATGCTATACTGGAAATATTGGGATCCAGTTTATATCCATTTTCGGGATTTCAAGCGTTGGGAATCCTGTCATTGAATCCTCACTGATCAAGAACAGATTGAAAGAAATAGCGTAACTCCAGGAGAATATCATGAAAATCAAAATAAATCCCACAATATTACCTTTGATAGCGATATTGCTAGGAGCATGTGCTTCAAATCCTGGTGATGTGCCAACCCAAGATGTTCTGGCGACAGCAGCTGCCAAAGAAGTTGAGTTGCAGTTAACCTTAGAGGCAATTCAGGCTGCTCAAACACAGCTTGCAGGTCAAGAACTCGTCGCTCAAGAAGAAGCAGCACCTACCGAAGAAATTGCGGTTCAAGATAAACCAACTGAGGTTATTGAAACGTCTACTCCTGCACCGCCGCCTACAGCGGTGCTAGTAAAACGGGACAGAATCCTCATGTATGCACCTGATACTTGCCGTGATTCGACCTACACCCAGCTAGAAGGATTGGCGTTTACGGACGGGATCAAGTTTAATCTCTATGACAATTCGGGTCCAGGCCGTTATAACAATGATTTCCTCAACGAATTGAAGTCACCAGATGTTGCAGCAGGGATATGGTTAGATTCGTATATAACTGATGCTGATCTTATTACGCTCAAGGATTTTATAGATGACGGCGGAAAACTCTTCCTTGCTTACGGAGATTGGTGGACTGTACACAATGAGCTTCTTCAAGATCTTTTCGGTGTCTCAATTGTCAAGGAGGAAGTACTTGGGAATGATCATGGGGGTCATGCGAGTATTCAATACCAGTCTATTTTGCCATCGTGGGCTAATAAAATGAGCGTGTATGTTGCTGATGAGAATGGATATAATACCCTTTCGCTTACTTCATATCTAATGACTATTATCCAGGGAGGAGAAAAGGCAAAATTCTCCAGTGAAGCCAGTGGTGATCAAGTTCTGATGTATCTAAGCAACGCAGAAGGCAGTGTGATTTTTTGGCCTCATGTGCACTACTATAAGTATGGCTCCGCTAGAAGTTGCAGCACCTATATAGATTTCTTCGAGGATAAGCAAATTGACTATCAAGAGAATGAGCAAGCTGCCTTGGCGATGCTCAACTACCTTTTAGGAAGGTGAGCATACTCAATTGAACAGCACCAGTAGGGTGTTTTAACCACACTCAGTAGTTCATCCTGCAGAGGATTGGAATTGATGACTGGTGATTTCTTCTTTAATTATCCATAATTGGCGGAATTGGGATTAAAATCTGAGAGCTTTTGATTTCCTCTTGGTCATATAGCTGTTTTGTTTGCTCCTTTCCGAGGCGAGTGAAAATGAGACGGCTTGACCTTTTCCGTAAGAAAATCGGCTTTTTTCTAGAATTGCGGTAAAGTCTTGCTCCATTCCGTCGGCGTTGTGTTTCCTGACTAGCAAGAGCTCCTAGCCTACTTCCCGCCTGGTCGTGCCCGATGATATCCGTTTTGGCTAGGGAACATAGGGTTATGTTATACTTTTTTTGTGACAAGTAATATTCCCATCATCTGATTTGAAACTATGGAGATTATATGAGTGAGTATTTTATCACCCTACAATGCCCAAATTGTGGTGGTAATCTAGAAATCGGAAGGAATATTTCGGAATATAAATGTGTTCACTGTGGAATGGAGCACATTGTAAAACATGGAGCGAGTGGAATAACACTAGAAGCATTTGCAAGGTATCCCGTTTGCGGCAGGAATGATAAAGCAGAGAAAGTATCCTCGATCCTAAGAAGTCAGGTTC
>JBARSJ010000114.1:0-18613 GCA_049644685.1 Anaerolineales bacterium | reverse complement strand
TAACAACCCAGTTCGACGAGATCGCGCAAATCGATCAGAGGAAAATTGGAGAGCTGATCGATTTTCTAAAAGAGGAGAAAATTTACCGCGGCTATTCAAATTATTGGGTTTCGTACCCGTTGGCTTTTTTATCAGAAGAAGAATTTATTTTTGTGCCGCGACTACCATACCATGAAGACTTCCGGTATACTGCCAGAGACGACCGCTATTCACTTTATGGAGAAATGGTTGGCTCAGCAGGTGAAGTTGGTTATATAACAACGAATCATTCTGCGCTGGATAATTACCTCCGACAGCAATTTGACGACAGGGATTTAACCTGGGAGGAAAAAAGGATTGGGGACTATTTGGTTTATTACGATTTTTCTAATTTAATTCATCCTCAAGATATTGGATTGGGAATGACAACCACACCATGAAAAACAACATAAAGCCTCCCGGCATTGCCGCTGTGTTAATACCCCGTATGGGGGAGATCCTTTTCATTGCAATATTTATCGCCCTGATTGGATTAGGTCCTAAATTGATGAATATTGACGGGGACCTGGGAAGACATATAACTCTCGGTGACCACATCATTTCAAGCCGCTCTATTCCAACCAGGGATGTTTTTTCACATACTAAACTTGGTGATTCTCTGACTCCTCATGAATGGCTAGCTGATGTAATTTTTGCTTTCGCTCACCGGGCAGCAGGCCTGGATGGGATTGTATGGATAACAGCACTGGTGATTGGGGCTACTTTCTGGCTGGTATATAAACAGAGTTTAAATCTCAGCAGCATGATCTTTCTTGCGCTGGCAGGGACGATTCTTGCAGCGGCAGCTTCAAGCCTGCATTGGCTCTCCAGGCCGCATATATTTACGATATTATTTACTGTAATTTGGACAACTGAGCTTGAAAAACTGCGTATAGGAATTAGAAAGACTTGGATAATTTTTCCAGCAATCATGTTAATCTGGGTGAATACACATGGTGCTTTTATTGCAGGCATACTGATCTGGGCATGTTACTTTGTGGGATTAATAATTGATCAGAAGTTCTCCTGGCAGGGAATAAAACCTTATCTTGGGATCGGGGCAAGCTCTTTGCTGGTTTCACTGATAAATCCCGATGGCTTCGGTATTTGGAAAACAGGATTTGGTTTTCTAGGTAATCGATATCTGGTAAGTCATACTGCTGAGTACCTACCTCCTGATTTTCATCAGATAAGCACCTGGCCATTTTTACTGTTGATTGTGCTATCAATAGTGATGCTCGCGATTTCAAAAAAGAAGATGAATACTTCTCATATCCTGCTGCTTTCAGGCTGGACAGCGATGGCTCTCTATTCTGCCCGAAATATACCGCTCTATGCGGTTACAGTTGTGCCAATCCTGGTAGCGGTGGGCGCTGATTATATTCAAGGAAATAAATTAAAAAGTGCTTCCGATAAATTTATTGCCCTTCAATCCCGGTTGATGGATATTGAAAAATCATTAAAGGGTGGATTGTGGTCTGGAATAGTGGTAGTAGTGGCAGGGCTGCTGTTAATCCGGGGCTTTACACTGGATTTTCAAAACAAAGGAAATCAATTTCTGGATGAAGTGTTTCCAGTTCAAGCAATAGATTGGGTAGAGAACAATCAACTGCCGGGCGAGGGATTTAACTATTTCCCCTGGGGAGGGTATTTACTCTACCGGTTATGGCCTGAAAAGCTGGTTTTTATCGATGGGCAAACGGATTTTTACGGTGAAGAACTTACCAGGAAATATGAAAAAGTAATCACGCTCTCTCCGGGTTGGGAAAGCGTGATGCAAAAATATCAAATTAGCTGGGTGCTCATGCCAACCCAATCTGAGCTTATTCAACATCTTCAGAATCTGGATAACTGGGAAATGGTCTATCAAGATCAATTCTCAACGATAATGCTCCTGGGATCGGGAGAATGAGCAATATGTAAGTTCAATTCAATATCTCATTGACAGAGGATCATTTATGCCTTGGATCAAAGAAGATAGATTTTATCTAGCAGTACTACTCTTGCTCATCTTAATCATGGCGGTAAGGACACCACTGGATACTGATATGTGGTGGCACTTACGAGCTGGCGAAGAGACCTGGCTCGATAAAGAGATCTATTCTGAAGATACATTTTCTTTTACTCGCGATGGAGAACCCTGGCTTAATCACAGCTGGTTGTCCCAGTTGATTATGTACCTTCTTTACTCCGCAGGCAGCTACAAAGCTCTTACTATCTGGGTGGGGACGTGTGCTGTTGTTAGTATTAGCCTTGTGTATCTTCAAATGGATGGGCACCCGATTATTCGAATGATGGCGGGAGTGCTCGCTGGAATCGTAGCAAGTGTTGTTTGGTCTCCTCGTCCCCAAATTATGTCCCTGGTTTTATTTGCGGCAGTAGGTTTTCTAATTTATCTCTACAAATGGAAAAAATCCAATCGCTTATGGTGGTTGCCTCTGATATTTATATTGTGGTCAAACCTACACGGTGGTTATATTTTGGGGATCATTTTAATTGGAACCATGATTGGAGGCGAAATTTTCAATAAAATGCAGCTAGAGGAAAATTCTGACCATTTATCTTGGAGGGAAATCGGAATTTTATCTGTTTGGGTTTTGGTTTGTTTGCTGGTTGTATTGATTAATCCATTTGGTTTTGGAATGTGGAAAATTCCCTTCAATACCGTTGGCGTTGAATCTTTGCAGAATTTAATCTCAGAGTGGGCATCTCCTGATTTTCATCAGTTTTACCAACAACCAATGTTATGGATGCTCTTTGGAGTAATGGCAGCCATAGGCCTATCCAAGCGGAAAATTGACGGTAGTGATCTAGCGTGTTTAATCATTTTCGGATGGGGGGCACTAACAGCCAGAAGGAATTTTGGACCATTTGCCCTGGTGGCTGCACCGATACTAACCAGACATTTGAATCCTGTCTTGACAGAATGGAAAACTGCGATTGAAGTTAGATTCTCGTCTATGCAGACCTGGTTGTCCTCTGTGTCAGAGTCTAACGAAAAAATAAAACCAGGCTTCAGATATACAGTGAATTTTATAGTACTTTTAATGCTGTCAGGCGCAGCAGTCTGGAAGATCTATGAGGTCAGCTCCCCTTTATTTATTAAGGAGAGCGAGCAAGCAGTATTTCCAGTTGAGGCTGTAGAGTTTTTTAAGGGAACAAATGAAATAGGCCAGATATTTAATGAATATAACTGGGGTGGTTATCTGATCTGGAATTTACGCGATTTCACAGTATTTGTTGATGGGAGAACTGACTTGTTTGGGGATGAGATTATTGGAGAATGGATTGAGATCTCAAAAGCCGAGAATAATTGGCAGGACAAATTAGATCATTGGGAAATTGATTACATTTTAATCCGACCGGACAGGCCGCTGGCTGCGGCAGCCGCGGAAACCTGGGAAACACTGATTGATGACGAAGAAATAATTTTATTGGGGAGAAAGGAATGATTTAGAATAAATATATTAGGAAAGATAACATCAGGCTCAAGAAAAACATGGCAAGAATAAAAAGAAAAGAAATATTAAATAAAACCCTATTGGTCGTGGGATTAACCTTCATCCGGCTCCCAAGGGTTTTTGATCTTGATGCGAATCCGTGGGTTCTAATTCTTGGTATGGTACCGTTTTGGTTTGCGATTATCAATAATCACATGCCAGAAATAAAAAATCCACCAGGTATACCAAAATATGTTTCACAGAGCTTGGTTCAAATTTTATTGCTTTTTAATATTGTGGGGTTTTTGACTGTTTTCTCGGTTGTTTTTGTCAGAGCATTCGTGGAACAAGTTTCGGCAGGTTATCAGATTTTGGCCGCCATTTTATTGATATTGATTATGGCCATATTTATTTACGGAATTTTTGCGTTGTTAAAGGGGGCGTACTTTGATAAAAAAATTATTATTGTCGGGCTATTATACTTTTTGGTTATTTTGGTTGGGATTTTCCGGGCAAGCGTCCGTGCTCCCTTTTTGCTCTTAAGTATCTATCAATTTGTAACTTTCTTGATTTTTGGATTGTCTGCAAGGAAGACGTTATTTAGAGATCAGCAGTTATTTATGAGATTCGTCTATATTGGATTAATTTTTTATTTGGGGGCAAATGTTGTCTTACATTTTATGGGGATGGAAAATCAAACAGAGATTTATCTCAAGAATTTCGATTCTGTGATGCTGTCATTAATTGGTATTGAAATATCGAGAGTATATTACCCTCTGGCTGAAGGAATAAACCCGTTTGGTAATCTGGGGGGCGCAGGTTTTGTTATGAGCGTGGCATTAGGTATCACAATGATAAAGAACCGATCAAGAGATATCATTTCTTGGACCATAGCTATCCTTGGAGTCGTCATTAGTTTTTACATAATTCTCACAACAGATTCACGTGGAGCATTACTTTTTGCATTTCTTATATCAGGATTGATTGTATTCTTACGGCTTATTGGTTATGAAATTGTTTTAGGTTTCTGCTTATTGATTCAACCAATCGCATTACTTGCCAGGAAAAATATACTGCGGAATCTTACATTCTTGACACCGCTTATACGGGCGAATTCTGATATTTTAAGTGGCCGAGGAGTTGTCTGGCAAGCGGGAATTGAGCAATTATCAAATTTCAACTGGATACATTTGGTCGGTTATGGTTTGTCAGGCCATACTATCTCCGGTGTCGTAGAAAAATATAACCATCTGTTTGTATCCTATATCAATATAAATAGAGTCAGCCTACATCATTTTGGTCTCCAAACTATTTATGATTTTGGTTATCTGGGATTGCTGTTAGCTTATTCATTAATGTTTCTTATTGGCATTTCCCTCATTAGGAAAATTAGGGCTTACCCTGAAAATCAGGAGTTTTTCCTGGCTTTTGTCTTTTTAGTATACGTCCTGTTAGCTGGTTCGGTATCAACTACACCCGCTTATTATGCGAAGGAAATGTTCTTTATATTTGTCTTTGTCTGGGTCGCGGCAGGAATGGAGAGGGGAGAGATTTATGCTTCCTGAGATTGTCCAGAATGAGCGAGAAGAAAGTCAAGTTAAACTAGCCAAAGGTGTACTAGTAAATTTATTTGGAAAAGCATTTGGCAGAGGCTCTCATGTTGCTGGCCAATTGATTTTAGCCCGACTATTGGGACCGTTTTTTTTCGGATTGTATGGAATCGGATGGAATATTCTTCGTATTTCCGGAATTTTATTTACTTTGGGTTTAGACAGTGGCGTAGTTCACTTTGGTTCTAAGTATTACAAAAAAGATCGAGAGCGATTTTCTGCCGTAATTTTGGGCGCGTTATTTGCCGTATTTCTAATCGGAAGCCTGGCGGGTTTGGCAATTTATCTGTTTTCCTTAGAGATCTCCCAATTCTTCAATAAACCAGAACTAAGGTCAATATTGAGATGGTTCAGCTTGGCGTTTCCCGCCTTGGCTGGGGCACGAGTTTTAGCAGCTTCTACCAGAGTTTCAAAAGATATGGTGTTTGCCAATTTGATTGAAGAAGTTATCCAACCCGGATCGAGCTTACTGTTTATTGGACTGGCTTATCTGATGGGGGGAGGAATATTGAGATATGTTGCGGCGAACTCTGCATCAATTATTTTGAGCTTATTTGCAGGAATTTGGATCGTGGTTTTACGGTATTTAGTAAAATCAATATCCTGGGGAGAACTCTGGACGAATTTCAGGGAATTAATTAAGTACTCACTGCCAATCGCAATTCCTACCGTATTTGGCTCTCTTGTGATTTTAGTCGATCGCATGTTTGTGGGATATTTTTTACCAGAATATGAAACAGGAATATACCAGTCCGTGTCATTAATCTCAGTCTTGTTCGTGGCGGTTTTGAGTTCTTTTAAAACCATTGTAGCCCCGATGATAGCTGAGTATTATCACCAGGAAAATCACCAAGGACTTCAGCGGGTTATTAAGACAAGCACAAGATGGGCCTTTAATATATGTTTCCCCGTGATTCTGATCATACTCAGTTCACCAAAATCATTCATGGTTTCTTTGTTCGGGATTTCTTTTTTGATGGGAGCTGACACGTTATTAATCCTGACTGTAGCCCAATTGATCAATATCAGTAAAGGACCGATTGACCAATTACTCGTGATGACTGGAAACCAGAATATCTGGCTTAAAATAACATTAATATCATTTGCAGTAAACGTAGCGGCAAATTGGTTATTAATACCTGTTTACGGACTTATGGGAGCCGCTTATGCTAGTGGATTGACTTTTATCTGTTTGGCTGTTGGGGGATTATTTTTTTCTGGAAAGAAATTAGGATTTTTGCCTTATGATCAATATTCGTTACGAAGCGTTATATTTTCTATACTCACGGCGGCGGCAGTATTTTGTATAAAACGGATCACAATTGTTAATCCATTTACTGAACTTATACTGGTAGCAGTATGTTCCCTGGGTATTTATTTTGGCTTGGTTGGTTGGTTCGGCTTAAACGATGACGATAAGGTTGTAATCCGAAGTTATCGACGAAACAAATAAACAGGTTGGTTTGCCAACGGGTTGAATATGAACAGACTCTTTTTCTGGAGGGTTAATAATGAAAGGGAAATGGCTCGTCAGCCTAATACAACGAGTTACAGATGGATCAATATCTCCGAGAGAAGCCTTCAAGTTTATTGGATGGCGCTTTAGTAAATCAAAAGGACCTATCAAAATCGAAGGCTTATTGTTCGAAGATGTCGATAGGATGACATGGGGACTCATAGCGACCGTCTTGATCGATCGTGAATACAACCCTCCCGGCTATGAACTGGGAGCAGATTACAATGTTGTGGATATTGGGGCACATAAAGGTGTTTTCCTGAGCTATGCAGCGAAACGAACGCGAGGGTCAATCTTGGCAATTGAGCCCGATCCTGAAAATTACCAATCTCTACAGAGACTTGTAGAAATAAATGGGTATCGCAACGCAGAGCTGATGAACGCGGCCGTAGCTGCAGAGAGTGGGAAGGTGCGACTTTACAGATCGGTCGTAAGTAGCCGTCACACTTTGATTGGGGTTGATCAGAAGTTAGGGGAACCTCTCGACGAATCGATTGAAGTCGCTTCAATCTCGCTTGACGATGCTTTAGTGAACTTTGAAGTCGTGAACTTCTTGAAAATGGACTGCGAAGGTGCTGAATATTCAATCTTGATGTCATGTAGCGACCTGACATTGAGCAAGATCCAATATTTTGTTGCCGAGCTACATGGATTAGACGTTGATGGTACGACAGAATCCATTTTGGAGAGATTAGCACCAGTATTTACCGACATTTCAATCAGAAAAACCTCTCCAGGACTGGGACTGATTTTTGCTCGGAATGCTGGATAGTTGTGAGGTGGAAAACCGGGACACTTTGGAATTTTTGATGGATAACCCCCGCTGCTACCGTATACCGAAATAATCACCGAATATTTCATTTACGAGTTCTTGTTGGTTTCTCAAAACAAATTACAAAAGGTGGCGAGTGAGCTCATCCGTTATTTTCTAGGAATTCTGAAAATTTTCGCCAGGCATTGAATAAAAGGTATTGTATAGTTCCTGGACGGTAAAACATTGAACTTTGTACATGCTGAGTAATAAAACTGTAAGTCGCGTATATGGACCAGATCTATTATTATCGTTACGTGAGCTATTAAATATTTTTTATTGTGCTGGTATTAATAGAAATGATGGGTTTGAAAGATTAGGCATGACAGGGAAAGAATATGTTCAGAAGATATTCGACAAACTATATCATCTTATCCATTCTAATTGATGGTGTTTTCATAGTCCTTTCATTGTATTCTGCAGCTTATTTGCGGCCATTTTTTAATGGAATGAAGTTCGTTAAGGAAATGGTCGACCCTATCGAATTGCAATTGGGAGTCTATATAATTTCACTTGTTATTTGGATTGGGATTTATTACTATTCCTCGGTTTATGATATTCACAATAACGCAAGTTTTTTCCAGGAATTTTCTAATTTGGTAATTGCGTCCTCTCTTAGCGCATTAATCCTAGCAGGGATTATGTATCTGACTTATAGGAATGTATCAAGACTGTTGTTTCTGTTGTTTGTTATGCAGGTAATCATAGCTACTTTCATCTGGAGGCTTGTTCCTTGGATACTGATAAAATTTAAGTTGAATGATGAGAATTCTAGGTCATTTTTGATAGTTGGAACGGGAAAGATAGGGAAAGATTTGAGGGATAGAATTGTTGAAAACCCCCAGCTCAATTTATCTTTTGCTGGATTTGTTAGTGACGATAAGAAAATAACACAGAATATGAAAGAGGTGATTACGCCTCTAAAAGACCTAAGAGAAACAATCACGTCGAGAGAAATTCAAGATGTATTTATCACTTTACCGCGCGATAAATACGCTGCTGTTGATAATCTGGTTCAATTGCTTTATGACCTGCCTGTGACTATCTGGGTTGTCCCTGATTATTTTTCTCTTGTTTTGCAGCGGGCAGAGGTTGAAGAATTTGCTGGAATACCCCTGCTTAATTTACGGGCACCGGCCCTGAAAGAGCACCAAGTGCTGGTAAAAAGGGTTTTTGATTTGATCTTGGCTCTCTTCTTATCGCCATTCTTGCTTGTTATAATGGCTCTGGTCAGCATGGTGTTAAAAATTGAAGGGAAAGGACCTGTGCTTTTTGTACAAGAGCGAGTAGGGCAGAACGGTCGTTTATTTAAGATGTACAAGTTCCGGACTATGGTAATTGGAGCAGACCTTAAATTTGCCGGTATCGGGGATGTTGACGAAGTAGATATTATGCGACACAAATTTCCTGACGATCCCAGAATTACCAAAGTTGGCAAGTTTCTAAGAAAATCAAGCCTTGATGAACTACCTCAGTTATTTAACGTGTTCCTGGGGAATATGAGTTTTGTAGGACCGCGACCAGAACTGCCGTGGGTCGTGGCCGGGTATGAAAAATGGCAGCATAAGAGATTTTCTATTTCTCCAGGCATTACAGGGTGGTGGCAAATCATGGGGAGAAGCGACCGGCCAATGCATCTCCACACTGAAGATGATCTGTATTACATTCGCAACTATTCAATTCTGTTGGATATCAGGATCCTTTTGACAACAATCGGCAAGGTAGTCAAAGGCGAAGGAGCTTATTGAGTGATGGGGATAACCCGGGAAAGGGCAAAGTACTTGTTTCAGGAATCTTGTCTATTTTTAACCCTGAGCTATCTCGTTTTGCTCGGGGGGACATTTAATGGCTTGGTTTTATACCCTCTGAATGTAATCAATCTGATTATTGTTTCTGGACTGGGATTCCTTTGGATCCTAATTAGGACTATCCGGAGGAGCAATTTTCCTCGTACTGGATTGGATATAGGGATAATTATATTCTTGTCCGCAGCGGTAGTTTCAACAATTTATTCAGTAGATCCACGACGAAGTTTAATCTCATTTGTTATTTTGGTCATAACAGTGTTGGTGTATTACCTTTTCGTAGACCTGATTCGCCGGGGGGTATCTGCTCAACTGATAAACAAAGTTCTCTTTCTTGTCAGCGGTTTTATCCTTTTTTTTGGGGTCAGGGAATTGATCATCTGGTACAGCGGATGGTTTAGTATTTCTGATCTAGGTGATCTGGTCCCCCCCGCAACATACAGAGTAAGGGCATTCCTGGGTCATCCGAACTTTGTAGCTGCCTACCTGAATTTATTGATTCCTCTTGGATTAGCAATGATTTTGGGAATTAAGCAGCTTGGATCTAAATTGCTAGTAGGGTTATGGATTCTTATTGCCTTATTTCTGGTTTTCTTTACATCTTCAAGGGCAGGGTGGTTAGGAACATTCAGTGCTATAGGAACATTTCTCCTTTTTTGGGGGATGGCAAAAGGAGAACAATTAGTAAAGTTCCTGAAGGAGCTGATAAAGAAAAAGTGGGTGATTGCTGGCATAGCACTGATTTTATTAATGGTAATTGTAGCCCTTTTCACTCTGCTTAAATGGCAGTCGAGTCACCCATCACATCCCACTGATTGGTCAAATATATTTGGCTCCAGAGATTATATATGGGTTGTCGCCTGGGATATGATTAGAGCGAAACCAATTACCGGCAATGGCCTTTTTACATTTGGATCTGAATACCTTAAAGTAGGATCGATACCACCCAATATGTTACTCACTCATGCGCATAACTACTATTTAAATATAGCTGCCGAAATGGGCGTTGTTGGATTTGGCAGTTTGCTGATATGTGTTGGGGCGTTGATCCTAATGGCAAAGAAAGCGTGGGAAAGCCATGATAATTTGAATAGGATCGAATTGGCTGGAATCTTTGGGGCTATTGCGGGTTTAGGCGCTCACAGTCTCTTTGAAACTCCACAAACGATGCCGTTGTTGATGATCTTGCCAGCTATCTTGCTCGCCCAAATATCTTCTGGTATTAGGATGGCTGAGGGTAAAACTCAAAACTGGATAGGGAACTTAGCGATCGCAGGATTGTGGTTGATTGCTTCAATTGGGATAGGTTTAGATATCCGGGCACTCAAACCCTTTAATAAGGGTATTGAGGCGTCGAGCCTGGAAAATTGGCCTGCGGCAGTTGATTATTTTGATCAAGCTGTCAAGCTGGACTCGGAGAATGCGTTTTACTGGTTCCAGGACGGATTTGCTTCTGGTAAAAAGGCGCTGGATTTAAATGGTGAAATCATTGATGAGATCTCACTGAATAAGGCAATGATTGCCTATCAAAGAGGTTTGGAAATTGAACCTGACTATAGTGCAAATTGGATGAATCTGGGACTTCTCCAGTGGGCTAGCGGGGAACGGGACCAGGCAATCGAATCAGTAAAAATAGCCACAGAGAAATCTCCCAGGCAAGGGGCGTTTTATCTCACGCTGGGGAGCATGCTTGAAAGTACCGGAGAAATTAAGGGAGCCAAGGAAGCATATAATCAGGCTTTGACACAGAATTCTTATTGGGTGGAAGAACCTTTCTTCAAAAATACTTCTCTCCGTAAAAGTGTGGCATTTGAATGGCATAATGGAATCCAGATACCTGAGATTGAGAAGAACACTTTTCTCAAAGATGGTTGGGATTTACTGGATGCAGGAAAGAACGATTTGGCGTTAATTGCATTTTCACAAGCCCCGAGTTTTAACAGTCCAGAAACCTATTTGGCTCTAGGGAAGACATATTTGGCCCTAGAAGATCTCCCTGCGGCTGAAAAAAATCTAAAAACAGCGCTCTGGATGGGAAGCAGAGATGGATGGCTGATGACAAATATCAACCTCAGTCTTGGTTATTTAGCTGTTCTTGAGGCAGATTGTCAGGGCGCCATAGAGTATTACTCACGAGCAATAGTATTGCTAGAAAGGACAACCTCTTATGGAATTGGGGAACTGGGGACATCGCAGTATGGTTGGTATCTGTTTTATAAACCCAGTATAGCCTTGGATTTGCTGCCAGGAATGGAAAATATTATTTATACAAATGAAGTAATTGAAGGTATGCATAACTTGGGTGTATGCTACCTGGAATTAGGGCAAGAAGAATTGGCAAAGACGATTTATCACAAAATACTTTTCCAGCGCCCGGATGATACCGTTGCCACCCAAAAATTAGCAGAGTTCAATGGTGAATAACGCTGTTTATTAGATTTCTAAGCAATTGGCAAGTGTTTAGGAAAAATTAATAGGTAAGCTTTCATGAATATCAAAAACCCAACATATAAACTCATTGCGGTTTTATTTTTCTTAGCTCGCCTCATTTTTTTTGTTGCTTCTCCGTACGATATCGTCCCAGGATATGGTGATTATTGGAATTTTTATAATCAAGCCCAATTAGGCATACCATTTCTGCATTTTTGGACAGAATTTCCTCCGGTATTTCCTTTTATTTCAAGAATGATTTTCTTGTTAGTAAATGGCAGTGAGACTGCTTACAGCTATGTCCTGGCCCTTGTTATTAGCCTCTTTCAAGCGGGAACAATCGCAATATTTTTCCACCTGGAAGAAAAATTACATCTCGAAAAGAAAGGTGTCTCAAAGGGTTGGGTTTATTTCGCGCTGGTAGTCGGGTTGTTCTACAGCTGGAGTTATTTCGATCCCATTGCTGTATTCTTCTTGTTGTTAAGCATATCTTTGCTGCTGGATGGAAAGGATAACCCAGCTGCTTTGGCGATCGCAGCAGGCGTACTGACAAAATGGTTTCCAATCCTGGTAATTCCTGTTCTCTGGAAGGTTCGATCAATAAAAAAGGCATTCAAGTTAACGATGCTGGTGACCATAATAGTAATTCTAGTCTGGGGAACTCTGTATATAGTCAATCCTGATCTGACAGGAGCCTCGCTCATGTCGCAGATAAATAAGGGATCATGGGAAACTATTTGGGCTTTGCTGGATAAGAACATTGGGACAGGAAATTTTAATCAAGAGATAAACCGGCAAATTCCAGCTTCGGCAAATTTAGTTACCGGGAATCCATCCTTAATTCCTTCCTGGTTAACATTAATAATATTTGGTGGCTTTGGATTGGGGCTGTTAGTTAGATCTAAAGAGCACTCTGATAGATGGGTGTTCTCATTTATCGGTCTCTCTTTCGTTATATTTTTCCTTTGGAGTCCAGGATACAGCCCTCAATGGATTCTGTATTTATTGCCTTTTATTCTGCTTTGCCTCCCCGGGAATGAGGCCTACTTGTTGGGGGCAGCCATGGTTCTAGTAAATTTACTTGAGTGGCCTGTTTTGCTGTCGAGGGGGTATTTTTGGAGTTTATATTTATTAATTCCACTCAGGACCCTCTTGATGATCTTGATGGGAGTCCGTTTATACCAGCGTTCAAATGGATATTTTGAGAAAAAAGACGGGTGAATTATTATGGCTTCAAGAAAAAACCGTAATATCCAATGGGTAGTAGTATTTTTATTAGGGATTCTAATTGTTGCTGGATTTACCTGGGTAAATTTTTCATTTTCAAAGAACAATCCAGGTGGTAATGATTTTTTAGTCCATTATGTGGGTACAAGATCGTTTTTGCAAGAGGGTATCAGCCCCTATAGCGACGAAGTTGCGATCCGTATTCAAACTGCCGCTTATGGTCACCCTGCGCAGGGGGATGAGCATGAATTACGGGTTGCTTACCCTTTATATTCAATTTTCTTGTTTTTGCCATTTTCGCTTATTAAAAATTATGTTTTTGCCAGGGCAGTTTGGATGACAGCTCTTGAACTGGCATTAATAATAATGGCATTCGCGGCGATGAACCTTGCCGGTTGGAAGCCGCCTCTCTGGCTGCAGGGGGTTATCCTGTTGTTTTCTTTAACTTGGTATCACGCAATCAGAGGCGTTGTTAATGGAAACGCCGTTATATTAATTGCTATGATGTTAACGGTAATATTTCTATTAATGAGGGATGACAAAGATCGGTTCGCTGGTTTTTTGCTGGCAATAACTACAATTAAACCCCAACTTGTCGTATTGCTGATTTCTTTAATAATAATCTGGTCTTTATACCAGAAGCGCTGGACTTTGATAAAGTGGTTTTTTGGAACACTGGCAGCTTGTATTCTAATTGGGATAATTCTTATCCCTAACTGGATACTCCAGAATCTTTGGGAAATTCTGAAATATCCAGCGTATAACCCTGCGGGTACACTGGCATCAGCGTTGTCTGAATGGAGTCCCGAGTTGGAATCGCCGTTGAAATGGGGGATATTGATTGCCCTCGGGGTTCTGTTGTTTTATGAGTGGTGGACTGGAAGGAAAGGGAGTTTTGAAAGATTTTTATGGGTGGCTTTTCTGACTTTAACTATCAGTCAATGGATCGGTATCCAAACAGATCCGGGAAATTTCATCATACTTTTTCCAGCCATAATATTGATTATATCTATTTGGGATAAACGATGGAAGGCGAAAGGAACGCTTATTGTAAGTTCTGCCCTGGCGGTGCTTTTCTTTGGTTTATGGTTCCTGTTCATAATGACTATTCAAAAATCTTATCAACCTATACAAAGCCCTGTAATGTTTATCCCGCTGCCGGCAATTACTCTGCTTGGTCTTTATTGGATAAAATGGTGGATTATTACTCCTGCCAGGTCGTACTGGATTGAAAACAAATGAGCTGGAAATATTACTTACTGTTTGGTAGTCTAAGCTTATTGATTTTAGTTCCAATATCCTTTATGCAAATTGCACCCGGCTATATGGATGCTGAGTATTATTATGCAATGGGATTGCGTATAGCAGGGGATAAAAGTTTATTGGAACCGTTTATCTGGAACTATTTAAACGGTTTTTCTGGTCCTCCTCAGCCAGCTTTTACCTTCTGGATGCCTTTGCCGTCTTTCTTAGCCGCTCTGGGTATGGCGTTGACTGGTTTGCACTCTTTCGTCGGAGCTAAATTAGGATTTCTGGCTGTTTTTGTTTTTGTTCCACCCCTGACCATGAAAATTTCTTATGCTCTAACTGGCGAGAAGAAGACCGCGAAGCTGGCAGGGCTTGTGAGCCTCTTTCCGGTTTTTTACATCCCTTTTCTGGGAACGACAGACTCGTTCGGTGTGCTAATGGTTTTGGGAACATTATTCTTTTTGCAGATAAGGAAGGAAGAAAGATTGTGGAAGTATCTTTTCCTGGGATTGATTGCCGGTCTTATGCATTTAACAAGAGCAGACGGTTTGCTTTGGTTTGCGGCCGCTTGTTTTTATATTTTTGTTAGGAAAGAGAATACAGTTAAGGCGATATCAATCTTGGGGATAGGTTATTTATGTGTTATGGCGCCCTGGTTTATTAGAAACTGGTTCATGATTGGAGAGATAATGCCACCGGGCGCATCCAGGATGCTTTGGCTGACTGAGTATAACGATTTATTCACCTTCGAGCCTGATAAGTTAACTCTGGTGAATTGGTACAAGCAGGGATTATTCGAAATTTCTCGAGACTTATTGGGGGCTTTCAGCATAAATATTAAAACTGCTCTGGTTGTCCAGGGGCAGATCATTCTTATTCCGTTAATTGGACTTGGAATCAAAAAAAATTGGCAGGATTGGGGTGTTCGATCTGCCGTAGTTATTTGGGGATTGATATTTTTTATTATGACAATAGTTTTCCCTTTTGCTGGTTCAAGAGGAGGGTTATTTCATTCTGGCGCTGCTCTGCAGCCGATATGGTGGGCATTGGCGGTTATTGGTTTGATGGATTTAATTACCTGGGGTGTTAATAAAAGAAAATGGATCAGAAAACAGGCGGAATACGTTCTAGGAGCAGGTCTGGTAATATTCCTTGCCGGAATGACATTATTTGTTGTGCAAGATCGGGTGATTGGCGAGGATTTGTCTCAGATGCAATGGAATCAGAGTTACCAGCGAAATTTAGAGATAGGCAAAGAACTAACCCAGTTGGGAGTGAACACCGAATCCTTAATCATGATTAATAACCCTCCCGGCTTATATGTTGCAACCGATAGATCCGCCGTTGTTATTCCTAATGGCGGAATTGATACTTTGCTCAGATCTGCTCAGGAATTAGGCGTAGAAGTTCTAATCCTGGAAGTAAATCACCCGGATGCCTTAGATTATCTCTATTTGGAACCGGAAAAAGAAGACAAATTAGAATACCTGCAAACATTTTCTGGTGTTCATTATTTTAGTTTCCGCAGCTCAAAGGAATAAGACCTGGTTATGATCTCTCGGAAAAATATTTTAGTGCTGGGCTTGATTGTCTTTGTATCATTTGTTGTTTATCTGGGATGGAGTAGTCTAACATCAGGTTTTGGATTCCCTTTAGATGATGCCTGGATACATCAAACCTATGCTCGGAATTTCGGAGAGCGATATCAATGGAGTTTTCTGATTGATGCCCCGTCAGGAGGATCTACGGGTCCTTTGTGGGGAGCGATAATCGCATTGTTGTACCTGCTAAAAATACCCCCGCTTTGGGGCACTTATTTTATTGGTTTTTTAATTTTATGGGGAACTGCAATAGCTGGCTCTGTCCTGTTCGAGAAATTGTCTCTTCAAAATGGACACCATAAAATTTTTGCAGGGGTATTAATTGCCGTGGAATGGCATCTTGTTTGGTCAGCATTGTCTGGTATGGAAACTATCCTGCTGATTTTTCTATCCCTTATCTTCTTTTGTTGGTTATTGGACAAAAAGGAAAACTGGTGGCTTCCAGGGATCCTGATAGGGATAAGTGTTTGGATTAGACCGGATGGCTTAACATTGTTGGGACCGGCAGCGATGAGTTTATTATTGCGGGGTTTCCCGCTAAAAAAGATACTAAAAAAGGGGTTGGCTTTTGCTGCAGGAGCCCTATTGTTTTTTGGTCCATACATTTTATTTAATTGGTTGGTATCCGGAGATCTCTGGCCCAACACATTTTATGCGAAACAAGCTGAGTATGAAGTTCTCAGACAATCAGGTTTATTAGGCAGATACCTGAAAGTTGGACTTCAATTTGTTACTGGAGTTGGTATTTTGCTGCTCCCGGGAATTATTGTAGAATTGAAAGATCAATTTCAATCAAAAAACTGGGAAGCCGTGACTGCTTTTATCTGGATGGCAGGCTATATAGGTCTTTATGCCTGGCGATTACCAGTCACTTATCAACATGGTAGGTATATTATTCCCGCTATGCCAATCGGACTTATATTTGGTTTGTCAGGGCTAATTAAAGCTGCAGAATTGCGGGCAAAGGAGCTCTGGCGCAGAGTGGTTAGTAGAGCCTGGATTGGGTCAGCAATAATTGTGGCAGCAAGTTTCTGGATATACGGAGCGAGAGCATACGCCATGGATGTAGCCGTGATAGAAACTGAAATGGTCCGTACTGCCAGGTGGATTGAAGAAAATACAAAAAAGAATGCGGTTATTGCTGCCCATGATATAGGCGCATTGGGATATTTTGCTGAGCGGAAAATACTGGACTTAGCCGGACTGATCACCCCCGATGTGATTCCATTTATTAGAAATGAGGGGAAATTAGCTAAGTATCTGGACAAGGAAAAAGCAGACTATTTGGTGACATTCCCAAGCTGGTATTCAGAACTGACAGATGAGTTGATACCAGTTTATCAAAGCGAAGGTGAATTTGCCCCCAGATTCGGAATGGATAATATGGCTGTATATGAGTGGAAATGACCCATTGTTTTTTAAAACTGCGGAAAAGGGAAAATAATTGCTGAATTGCTTGCAGTGTGTACCTATGCTATACTCTCAAGGAAGATAAGCATGAACATTCAGGAGCAAATATTATGGCTTTAAATATCGCTGGCGATGCAGAAAAGACCACAGAACAATTAAAGGAAAGCCTCGAGCAAAAAATTCAACTGGCTGAGAACAAGCTGGACAGCATTTCGAAAAAAATTAAACAGAGTCAAGTAGAAGTTGACAAGCTGGCTCAGCGCCAGGTAGCAAACTCAGCAAAGATTAGAAACATAAAGGAAAATACAGGAGAGTTAAGCCCGATTGCGGTACGAGATGCATTCGAGGAAGCCCTTGATGCGCAGCAGCGGTTGTTTGTTATGCGTGGACAAATGGATAAATTTAAAGGTGAACAAGTCCACCTTCAGGATTTTATTATGCAGATGCAGGATATCAGCACATTTTTGGTAAAAACTCCTTT
The DNA here is from genome assembly GCA_049644685.1 of Anaerolineales bacterium. Classification (GTDB taxonomy): domain Bacteria; phylum Chloroflexota; class Anaerolineae; order Anaerolineales; family UBA11858; genus B10-G9. Next base: position 1,016 of record JBARSJ010000114.1, on the reverse strand, counting down.
ACTGGAGGGCGGTGAAGTAGAACTAAACGCAGCAGAAGTGATCGAATCGGTTATTCAGGCGCAGGAAGCTGAGCGTCATAAATTATCAAGCAAAATGCATGATGGACCAGCTCAAGCCTTGTCAAATTTTATTCTTCAAGCAGAGATTGCTCAGAGGCTTTTTGACATGGACCTAGATCAGGCTCGAGAAGAACTCGATGATTTAAAAGCTAATGCAAACGCCACTTTCGTCAAGGTTCGAGATTTTATTTTTGAACTCAGGCCTATGATGTTGGATGATCTTGGATTAATTCCAACACTCAGGCATTATATTGATGCTTTAAAAGAGCAAAATGAAACGGAAATTCACTTTTCTGCTTCTGGCACCGAAAGAAGGTTTGATGGATACCTGGAGATAATGCTTTTTAGAGCTGTCCAGGAATTGGTTAGTAATGCAGCGAGACACAGTAAAGCAGATACGATACGAATCCATATAGATACCAGCGAAGAAAAAATAGTTGTTGATGTAGAAGATGACGGTAAAGGATTTAATGTTGAACAAGCAATGGAAAGCAGTATGGGTATCAAGGTTATTAAGGACCGGGTAGAAATATTAAAAGGAACTTTTAACGTTGATACTGCTGTTGGCCAGGGGACAAGGGTAGGCTTCACCATACCGACAAGTTCTGAAGGGCAGGACGTCTTTGCATAATTGTAAGGAAATGCTTATTGCAATTTGATTTATTGTTATTTATAATGCTTACTAACCTGAAGGGTACGCATACACCTCGATGGAAATTCAAATAAACAGGAGGTAAAAACCATGTTATTCGCACCGAAAGAAAAAGGCCAAGGTCTCGTAGAGTATGCTCTAATTCTTGTATTAGTTGCTGTCGTAGTGATCGTTATTCTCTCCCTTCTTGGCCCCGCCATTGGCAATATTTTCAGCAATATCGTTGGAAATATCTAAAGAACCGTATAGGTTCTAGGCGAGTGACCGCCTACTTAGTCACATATGCTAAACCCTACCTTTCGGT